>JAQTYN010000109.1 GCA_028688275.1 Gallionella sp.
ATTTAGCCGCTTAAGGGGGATGCCATGTTAGAAACTAACAGTATCGCCCCCAGTGGGCAAGGTGTAAAACCGTCCCCAGTTCAAATGCTGCGCGTGAATAAGCTGAAAGGCGGCAACATTATCAAAATGGCTTCACGTCATAATCTGCGCGAGATTCAAGCGGAAATAGGCGCGGATAGCCATATAGACCCGTTAAAAATCCCCAATAACGTGATTTTGCGCGGGGAAAGTACCGCCCAAGCCGTGCAACAACAGGCGATTGAGTTAATGGGACAGGGCGACGGATTAGCCCTTAAAAAGCTGCGTTGCAATACCGTACTCGGCATTGAGGTGTTGGTGAGTTTGCCGCCTGCTTCTGGCATTCCTGAGCGTAAATTCTTTGAGGCAAGCGTAGCATGGGCAGTTGGCTTTTTTGAGGTGCCAATTTTAAGCGCAGTCATTCACAACGATGAAGCCGCACCACATTGCCACATCATTTTGTTGCCTTTGTTTGATGGGCGGATGATTGGTAGCGGCTTAGTGGGGTATAAGCAGCGGTTAGTTGCCATGCAAGCGGATTTTTTCGATAAGGTCGGTATGGTGTTTGGGCTATCAAAACCTGTGCGCCGCGTGTTTTATAGCCGCGTGGCAAGGCAGAAAATGGCGGGCATGATCGTGGACTATTTGAAACAAAACCCGCGATATTTGGAACTGCCAGCCGTGCGTGATGCGCTGCGCGATACCTTCATCGAAAACCCCTTGCTAATGATGACGGCGTTAAATTTAACCGTGCCTGAATCCATGCGGGAAAAAACAGCCGTAAATGCGGGGCGTGAAGCTGTTAAACCTCAGATAAAGTCTGATTCACTCACTATAGGGAATGAATCACGGGAGGCTAGAAAAGAGCTTTCCTTATCCTGTGTAGGGAATGCTATTTGTGATGCCGCTAATCAGGTAATGCCCAAGGCGGTGAATCATCCAGTCACAAACATGATCCGACAAGTCATTGAACCAGTCGAAGAGATTGCCAGTGAGTACACGCGAGAACATGATGACGATGTGAAGAGTCGATATTGGTGCGAAGAACTTGGGGATTACATCACGACCCCAAAAACACGCAACCGACAATCTGGCATTGAACACATGCGAGAGTAATTGCCATTGTTATGCGGTCGTAGTGTGATTGCATATTTGCATAGCAACAAACGGGCGGGAATAGGTGAAAGTTGCCTAAACTCGCCCTTTTGCTTGGTTGGGTGTGTTGGATGGTTAGTCCAACATCTAGCCAATAGGAAAATGAAAAATGTCCGCAATCTTGCATTGGTGAACTAGGGAGTTTCTGACCAATAACCGAACGCACAAATTAAGGCGCGGTAAGGGTTAGCGCGTAGATTGTGCGATAGTTTCCGAACGATTACTGACCGACAACGCCCCGCCCAAAGTTCACACCAGGACAAAGTTAAACCCAAGCAATTAAAGCCCTACAGCCTCGACACGCGCCCAAAGTTCACGGCAAAGGTCACAGCTCAGAAACGCAACGAAAACGCCACAGGACACGCCACAGCCCAAGCTATACACGGCAAGGCTTGCAAGGCGAAAACGAAAGAATGCCACAGTAAATGCCACAGCAAAACGCAACGAAAAACGAACCGCTGCATATTGACCAAACATAGACACGGCAAGGCTTGCAAGGGCGATGGTTCAAAAATGAATCACAAAACGCAACGGAAAACGCAACGGTGCAAACTTCGGATTGTGAACACATAAAACCCAAGCAATTCAAGCGGGTAGGGCGACGAGTGTTTCAAACTTCGAGGCAAACTTCGGATCTCACCGTAAACGTTTACGGTGACGAACCCAACGGTAACCACTTGGGTTATTTTGGGTTATTCAACACCTGTTCAACATCCGTTCAATGTGCGTTCGCATTGCGATGGCATTGCGTTTGATATGCGTTCGCATCGTGTTCGCTTGCTATCATAGGAATTGAACCAAAGCCGCAAATCCTTTGAACATAAAGAAAAGCTGCAACGTGTAAAACCTTTTACCAACAAACGACAAAAATTTAGAGATTCTGACGGGTGAAAATGCCACAGCAATGCACCAGCAATGCTACAGCATCGACAAAATGCCACAGCACGACCACAGCACGACCACAGAAAAGCACAGACCGTGCATGATCGAATGGTTCGCGGCATTGTTTACGATGATGTACTGCAAACCATAAGACAAGTTCTAACCCTGCGCTATGGCTGCAATAGGTTGGTTTATGGCGATATTTATCTGCGAATCATGCGAACCATTGCAACACTCAAAATCACCCTAATGAGTCCCTAGCGAAACGTTTTTGGGGGTACATTGGGGGTATGTGAAAAATCGAATAGATTGAAATGCCTTTAAATACTAGATTTCAAGGCACTATATGACTGCCTCCTTCCAATATGTTTCAAGTTTGTCCACTAAGCCCGCGTCCTGCAAAGGATTGCGGGTTTTTTGTTGCCTAAGTGTTGTCGTATTTCGCATCGTCCTTGTCGCCTTGCCTAAGGAGACGCTGATTAAATCTTCCGTTCGTGGAGAGCCAGTCGAACCATGAACGGAAGATTTAATAAAATCAGTGCGTTAAATCAGACCACCATTCGACAAGTTCGCGGCTCAGGGCGAACGAATTAAATTGACCCGAACCGTCATTCCGACGCAGGTCGGAATCCAGTCAAAATTAAAATCCACGTAGCGAACAAAGCCCATTTGGTCTCGCTGCGCGAGGCTGGTTTTTTTAATCTGGATGCCGACCTTCGTCGGCATGACGGGGGTGTGTCGGTATGTAGGAGAGCTATTTGTCGCGAGTGGATTACAAAATCCGCAACAACCACGGGGCGAGGAAGTGATTGGCGTAAGTGGGATTTTTGTCGTGCAGAAAAACTGCCGCAAAAGCATAGCCGCCGATCACCACACAGGCAATTAATGCAAGGCGCAGTTTTTCAACATGGCGGGCAGACGCTAAGAAAATGGCTTTTTCTTCGGCAGGAAGATTGGCAAATTGCTTGGGTTTTAATTCGTCCGTGTGCAGCAGTTTTAAATTTTCGGATGCCAAGTAATACCAAATCGTCAAACCACCCAACAACCACAACATGATATACAACAGCCCAAATTTTGGTGGCGGCACCGTTGCCAATAATTTGCCCAAGGTTGCAGCCTCTGTCGGAAAAATCTCCAACAACAGGCTATAGTGGACCCCGAATTTCAGACAGTGAATTAAGATGGTAGCCTGCAGTAAAAGAGGAGCAGGTGATGAGTGAAAGCCGACGTAAAAACTTCACGGGCGAGTTCAAGGCGAAAGTGGCACTTGAG
>JAQTYN010000110.1 GCA_028688275.1 Gallionella sp.
ATTATACACGCAAGGGAATCCCACTATTATCTCGACTATCATAGTGTCACAATGAATTTAACAAATAAGCTAGGCACGAAATTTGCTGAGAAAAGCATACGGTTGATAATATGACAATTCAACCCTGTGCATTGGGAAGATGCTCTTCCCAATATTTTTATCATTTTAAGAGATCGCAGAGAACACTATGGCCATTAAAGACATCAAGAATTTTTCCGATAAAGCGAGAACAGATGCTGAATTGAAAGCAAAACTCCTTGCCTGTCAGAAAGTACGTGAATTACTCACACTCGCAAGCGACAATGGGTTTCACTTTATTGAGGATGACATGTATCCGCCCAATGAGCCACAATTTACAGCAGACCAACTGTCTGAACGCCTCATTAAAGCCTTGTTGCGTGCTTAATCAAAATGGTAGGTCATCAAAAAAATCGGGGCGTATACCGATGTTTCATCACCTACACAGGGGTTAAGTTACCTTTCAGACTTGTCAATGAGCTGGAGCCCCATGAGGTCGAAAATCGCAACACCTACTTACGTGGCTACTTCGATGAGCAGAATCGCATCGCAGGATTCGACAAGCTCGCTTATGGTGAGGTCGAACTTGTGCATCGTTATCAGTATCACGACAATGGACAGTTGAAATCAGCAGAAATTACCGATATTGATGGGGAAGTGACTTTATTGACGTTTGATATGGCTGGAAAGTCGCTTTAAACTCAGCAGAAGGATATAGATGCGAAGGGGGGAGCGTTAGTCGTTCACCCCCTTTTTTTCTATTTAAAATATCGCGCACAACGATAAGGGAATTTGTATCATGGTCAACATCAATTTAGCCACCGTCGATGATTTACCACATCTTGCTGATTTACTGACCGAGCTATTTGTCTTGGAAAGTGACTTCAAGCCTGATCGCGAGCAGCAATTACGCGGACTGCGGCTTATTCTAAATTACCCCTCCATGGGTAAACTATTTGTATTACGAGTACACGGCAAAGTGGCAGGTATGGCAAATGCACTTATCACCCTCAGCACGGCGGAAGGGGCTCGCGTGTTACTACTGGAAGATGTAATTGTAGCCCACGAATATCGAGGTAACGGACTAGGACGACGACTTGTTGAGCATGTCCTCGATTGGGCGCATCAACAAGGCATGCCCCGTATTACGTTGCTAGCGGACAAGGATAACCAAGCTGCATTGGATTTCTATCATAAACTCGGCTTTGCGCCTTCCAATATGAAAGTATTGCGCCATTCGTTGGTTTAATACCTATTCTATTGTCGCAATCATAACAATTCTAACATTGTGTGCATTCCCTATTGTGATACATCCTCCGTCTTTATTGGCTTTGTGTGCAGTATAGCAATGTGGCACGTTGGTTGCTTTTACAACGGACATTCAAGCTGAGAATTGAGAATGTTAAATGCCGAATCTGCCCTCCCCTACATCGCCACTTTCGGTGTTTGTCGGTTGCGCGACTTGCCCACATCGTGAATTACTGGCAGCAGGAAAATGCGAGGTGGGCGATATTTGTTTGATTGCCCAAAGTGGGCGACAGATAGATCGTTTTTTACGACGCAACCCGCAATTGGCTCAAAGTTGCTTAACCGATGGCTTCTGGGAACGACGTGCCATTGCGGTACGTTATGCCCCGTTGGAACTCGTACGCCAGATGCCGCGCGACCCTGATGAAGTCGTGAGACGCGTAGTAGCGAGTCGATTACCCATCGCAGAGTTAGCCGATTACCTCACGGACTCAGATCGAGAAGTCCGTATGACTGTGGCGGAAAGGATTGCACCCGAACAACTCTATCACTTGCTGGATGACGATGATTATTTAGTGCGTTTGCAAGTCGCCAAACGGCTGCCGCAAGGGCAGTTGCGAGGCATGACGAACGATGATGATCGTGAAGTACGCAAAGAAGTGGCGAGGCGCTTACCCCCCTTTGCATTGAATTTGATGCTGAAAGATCAAGACGCAGAGGTCAGGCGTATCGTGGCAGCGCGCTTATTGCCAGACGATGCGACAAAGCTATTGATGGATCTGGACTGGGTCGTTCGATTAGAAGCGGTTCAGCGCGCACCGATTCAAGCGATCATAGCCTTATTACATGATGAGGAATCAGATGTACGCACCGTAGTGCAGCAGCGGTTAGATGAATTTAGACAAGGGGAAAACACATGAGCATTTACACGCTGGACGAAGAGAAACTACACAACTTGGCAGCAGAAATTGAAGCGATTCCGCCTCGTCCACATCACAGCGCATTGTTAGAATGCGCCAACCGCATTCGTCCAGACTGTGATTTTCGCTACGCGCTGAATCGCGGTGGCTGGTATCGCCCTGGTGGAGTTCTCACCACAAAAGGTGATCCTGTGATGGCGAATTTAGAAACATGGGCGAAAGCCGAACTCGCTGATTGTCATGGCGACATGGGCGAGCTGATTGAACGCTATCTGGATGCGGGAATGTTGGTAACACGTCATACAGGACGCACGCATTATTTCGTTGCGGCCTATGGCAAGGCTCCCGCAGATTTTATGCAGCTTGAAGTGGAAGAGCTGCAAGAAGTGCTGGATCGTCAGTTGATGGATGCCACCCGCCCGCCAGAAGATTTGCAAGAACTGCTTGAACCGATTGCTCCTGTGATATTAGACGCGCAAGCAGTCGCCGCGCCGCGCTACCGCTTCCGTCGCTTACTCGATATGCGCCAAGTGATTGCACGTGTTTCTGTCACCGAAGGCGGTGGCTTGCCGCGTCTTTTGTATGAGTGGGGACACACTAACACGCGCGGGCACTTTAGCGACCATTGGGTCGTAGCACTACGCGAATACCAAGACCGCTACCGCAACCCAGCTGTCTCCGCTCAACTGGTCTCCCGTCACACCCGTGAATTGAAATCCTTCCAGTGGAACACCAGCTTGACGGACGTTGCCCTGTCCGAACAACTGCGAACCTTTGGTCGCGCGGCGGGTTACCCAACCGCATGGTACTTCCACCTCGTCGCAGGCACACTCACCCCCAGCAAAATAGCCTACAACCTGGCGCAAGATTTAGATAATGGATTCAGCTATTTAACCGATACAGAAGTGGACTTATTACGAGGCTGGATCAGCGCACCGTATTCAGTATGAGCCGCTAACCACCTGCATTTACCCCCTCGCCCACCTGTGGGAGAGCAACCGTGTTCCGAATCAAGCAAATTTTGCATTCCACGGAGTATTATTTTTCAACATTGAGTTCATGATGGTTAACAACTTTCTCATACAAGCAACGATAACAACTTTTGGCGGTTT
>JAQTYN010000014.1 GCA_028688275.1 Gallionella sp.
GGGATGAATTGATGAAATTTATGGCTCTCAAAAATAGCGTCCACCTCAATTCTTCCTGATTATTAAGCGGTGAAAATGGACTTCGGAAAATTAAACTTTAGGAGAAATTTGAATTGAGAATTGCTGCTATCATGCCCATCAAGATGGATTTTTCTATCGTCGTGTTAATATGCCGCTCGCTGTGCAGCGAGCCACCTTTTTTGAAAGCATGTTATGGATTTAATTTACTGGAAAGCCATCATCCTCGGCATCGTCGAGGGTTTAACCGAATTTTTGCCGATCTCTTCCACAGGGCATCTAATTTTGATGGGAGATTTGTTGGATTTCAACGACGAACGCGGCAAGGTGTTTGAAATTGTGATTCAGTTCGCCGCGATTTTGGCGGTGTGTTGGGAATATCGCGCTAAGTTGGGTTCGGTCTTCCAAGGTTTAGCCAATAAAGAAGAAGTGGCGCAACGTTTTGTGGTGAATTTGGCGATTGCTTTTTTGCCATTAGCCATACTTGGGCTTGCCTTTGGTAAGGCAATTAAGGCGCATTTGTTTGCGCCTATTCCTGTCGCGTTAGCGTTTATCATTGGCGGCTTTATAATTTTGTGGGCGGAAAAACGTCAACACGTAGAAATCGTGGGTACGGTCGATGAGATGCACTGGAAAGATGCTTTGAAAATGGGATTTGCGCAGGCGTTGGCATTGATTCCTGGTACATCACGTTCAGGTTCAACCATTATCGGCGGGCTGTTTTTTGGTTTGTCACGTAAGGCAGCAACTGAATTTTCTTTCTTTCTGGCGATTCCCACGCTGACTGCTGCGACCATCTACGAGGTGTATAAGCATCGTGAGTTGTTTCATGCCCATGACATGGGTTTGTTTTTGGTGGGTTCGATTGCGTCGTTTGTGAGTGCCTTTATCGCCGTGCGTGGGCTGTTGCGCTACATCAGTCGCCATGATTTCACGGTGTTTGCGTGGTATCGCATCGCCTTTGGTTTGATCGTGCTGGCGACATGGTATAGCGGTGCGGTGAATTGGACGGTGGATTAACATGGTTAAAGTGCTTTTTGTCTGTATGGGGAATATTTGTCGCTCGCCTACAGCGGAAGCGGTTTTTCGTGCCAAAGTCGTTGCGGCGGGGTTGGCAGAGCAGATTCAGATTGATTCGGCGGGTACGCATAACTACCACATCGGCAAAGCACCTGATGCCCGAACTCAAAAAGCGGCTCAGCGGCGTGGGTATGACTTGAGCGGTTTACGCGGACGGCAAGTTACCAAGCAGGATTTTATTGGTTTTGACTTTGTGTTGGCAATGGATCTTGCTAATTTGAAAATTTTGCAACGCTTGCGCCCACTGGGTGTTACCAGCCACCTTGGGTTGTTGCTGGAATTTGCACGTCATCAAACGGAACGGGAAGTGCCTGATCCTTACTATGGCGGGGAGGATGGGTTCGAGCAAGTGTTGGATATGATTGAGGATGCTGCCGAAGGGCTGTTGATTGATTTACGCTCAGGGCATGATCTGATTTAAAGTACACACGGATGCACTATTTGAGGGGGCTGGCAGAGCAACCGCGTTACTCTGCTTTCGTCGAAGTGCTTAGTGGTGATGGTGGCGATTTTCAACCATTGGCTTAACGGTTGCTTCTGCTTGTAACTCCAGTGTTTCTTTCTCTGAGACTTTGATGATTAGCGTGAAAGGGACTTTCATTCCCTCTTTTATGGGCTGTTTGAGTCCAACGAGCATCAGATGTGTGCCTGTCTCGCTAAAGCTAACGGCTTTACCTGCGGGGAGCTCAATGGATGGAATCTCGCGCATTTGCATGACACCGTGATCATCTTGCATGGTGTGTAATTCGGTGCTTTTCGCAATAGTGCTTTTTGCAC
Source organism: Gallionella sp. (assembly GCA_028688275.1). Lineage (GTDB taxonomy): Bacteria > Pseudomonadota > Gammaproteobacteria > Burkholderiales > Gallionellaceae > Gallionella. Next base: position 1,876 of record JAQTYN010000014.1, read on the forward strand.
CGATGAGCGTAACGGTTTTATCGCTCGTGAGAAGGACGTCCACTGCCGCGCTATCTTGCCCTGGCGCGGTGGCACGAACCCACGCATGTAAAACGTCGATGTGATCTGCGAATGCGTTGCTAGAGAGCAGGATTGAGAGCAGATAAACTGCCAGCCTAATTTGTTTTGTCATGACTATCCTCTGTTTGAATGTAGTTGAGAAGGTGGGATTATACGGGGTTCGTGAGAAAACATGATGAGGGTGTGGCGATAAAAAGTTGACCAAAACGTCACTAACCATTATCTTACGCGGTCTTTTTGGCTTTTAATTTAAGGTGTTTGTCATGGAATTGACTGGTGCGGAAATCGCGATCCGATGTTTGCAGGAGGAAGGGGTTGAATACTTGTTCGGCTATCCTGGTGGAGCCGTATTGCATATTTATGATGCGTTGTTTCAACAGGATAAGGTCAAGCACGTGTTGGTGCGTCACGAACAGGCGGCTATTCATGCTGCGGATGGTTATGCGCGCTCATCTGAGAAGGTTGGCGTAGCTCTCGTCACCTCTGGGCCTGGTTTGACTAATGCCGTCACAGGCATTGCCACCGCGTATATGGATTCGATTCCCATGGTGGTATTGAGCGGGCAAGTACCTAGCTATGCGATTGGTGAAGATGCGTTTCAAGAAGTGGATGCCGTGGGGATTACCCGTCCTTGCGTGAAGCACAATTTCTTGATTAAGCATGTGGCTGATATTGCGCCGACGATTAAAAAAGCCTTTTACTTGGCAAAATCGGGTCGCCCAGGTCCTGTGTTGATTGATATTCCTAAAGATATTTCCAACCAAAAGACCGAGTTTATTTATCCTGGCAGCGTGCATATTCGCTCTTACAACCCTGTGGGTAAAGGTGATAGTGCGCAGATTCGTCATGCGGCGCAAATGTTATTAGAAGCCAAACGCCCCATGATTTATGCGGGCGGTGGGGTGGTACTGGGAGATGCGTCAGCACAATTGACCGATTTAGTTCGCCTGCTTGGCGCGCCTTGTACCAACACACTGATGGGATTGGGCGGTTTCCCTGCCAGCGATACGCAATTTGTGGGTATGTTAGGGATGCACGGCACGTATGAAGCTAATATGGCGATGCAATATTGTGACGTCTTGGTTGCGGTGGGTGCGCGCTTTGATGATCGTGTGATTGGTAATGTGGCGCACTTTGCCGAAGTGCCGCGTAAAATCATTCATATCGATATTGATCCCTCTTCGATTGCCAAACGCGTAAAGGTTGATTTGCCCATTGTTGGCAATGTGAAGTTGGTGTTGGAAGAATTGTTGACGGTGTTGCGAGGCACCAAGCAAAAGCCAGATGCTTTAGCATTGACTGACTGGTGGAAGCAAATTGAGACTTGGCGTGTTAAGGGGGGTGGGCTGCGTTATGCTAACTCCAGTGAAGTCATTAAACCTCAGTATGTGATTGAAACTTTGCACGAAATTACTCGTGGCGATGCCTTCGTGACATCTGACGTGGGGCAGCATCAAATGTGGGCGGCACAATACTACCGATTTGATAAGCCGCGTCGTTGGATTAACTCAGGCGGATTGGGCACAATGGGCTTCGGGCTGCCCGCTGCAATGGGGGTTCAACTCATCAACCCAGGTGCTACCGTGGCGTGTGTGACAGGTGAAGGTAGTATCCAGATGAATATTCAGGAGCTTTCAACCTGTAAGCAATTCCATTTGCCGATTAAAGTGGTGGCATTGAACAATCGCTATTTGGGCATGGTGCGGCAGTGGCAGCAGTTCTTCCATGGTGATCGCTACTCTGAATCCTATATGGATGCTTTGCCTGATTTTGTGAAAATCGCTGAAGCTTATGGTCACGTAGGTATCCGCGTGGACAGTCCCGCGGATGTCAAGCCCGCGATGCAAGAAGCGTTCGCGCGCAAAAATGAATTGGTATTTATGGATTTCCGTACTGACTCCACTGAAAATGTGTTCCCGATGGTGCCTGGCGGTAAGGGCTTGTCGGAAGTAATATTGGCGGAGGACTTATAATGCGACATATTATTTCAGTATTGATGGAAAACGAAGCGGGTGCGTTGTCACGTGTTGCAGGGCTTTTTTCTGCGCGCGGATATAACATCGAATCGCTGACGGTAGCCGTCACAGAAGACGAAACTTTGTCGCGCATGACCATCGTGACGAGCGGCTCGGATGCGATCATTGAGCAAATTACCAAGCAGCTCAACAAGCTGATTGATGTTGCGGCAGTGATGGATTTGAGTGATGGTAGTCATTTAGAGCGTGAATTGATGCTATTGAAGTTGCGTGCCGAAGGTTGTGCACGTGAAGAACTGAAACGCATGGCGGACATATTTGGTGGGCGCGTGATTGATGTAACCGCTACAACCTATGTGATTGAATTAACAGGTGCAAGCTCCAAGTTGGACGCGTTCATCGAAGCCATAGACCGTGATTTGATTCTGGAAACTGTACGTACAGGGGCTTCAGGTATTGGACGCGGTGATCGAATTTTGAAACTTTAAGGTGGTTGTTAGTTGCTAGTCGTTAGTTGGTAGTTAAAAGCCACCGCAACGGACAACTAGCAGCTAACGACTCACCGCTAACGACTAACAATTATTTTTTAACGAAAGAGAACGACATGAAAGTTTATTACGACCAAGACGCAGACTTGCCTTTAATCAAAAACAAAGCCGTAACCATCGTGGGTTATGGTTCACAAGGTCACGCACACGCACAAAATTTGCGTGACTCTGGCGTGAATGTCACTGTTGCCTTGCGTAAAAATGGCGCATCTTGGGCAAAAGCTGCCGCTGCTGGCTTTAACGTGGCAGAAGTGGCGACGGCTGTGGCATCTGCTGATGTAGTGATGATGTTGTTGCCTGATGAAACGATTCCTGAGGTGTATCACGCAGATGTTGCGCCTAACCTGAAGGCAGGCGCGGCATTGGCATTTGCACATGGCTTTAACATTCATTACAACCAAGTCGTGCCACGCAAAGATGTTGACGTCATCATGATCGCGCCTAAAGGCCCTGGTCACACAGTGCGTTCTGAATACCTGAAAGGCGGCGGCGTACCGAGCTTGATCGCGGTATATCAAGACACCACGGGCAATGCTAAAGCGATTGCACTGTCCTATGCGGCAGCTAACGGTGGCACTAAAGGTGGTGTGATTGAAACTAACTTCCGCGAAGAAACAGAAACAGACTTGTTCGGTGAACAAGCGGTGTTGTGCGGCGGTGCGGTAGAATTGGTCAAAGCGGGCTTTGAAACCTTGACCGAAGCGGGTTATGCACCAGAAATGGCATACTTTGAATGCTTGCACGAACTGAAATTGATCGTGGATTTGATGTATGAAGGCGGTATCGCTAACATGAACTACTCCATCTCCAACAACGCAGAATACGGCGAATACGTCACAGGTGAGCAAGTGATTGGTACGCAAGCCCGCGCTGCGATGAAAGAATGTTTGCGCAACATCCAAAATGGTTCTTACGCCAAACGCTTTATTTTGGAAGGTCGCACTAACTACCCAGAAATGACTGCGCGTCGTCGCTTGAATGCAGAACATCCGATCGAACAAGTCGGTGGTCAGCTTCGTGCCATGATGCCTTGGATCGGCAAAAACAAATTAGTCGATCAATCGAAGAACTAAAAAGCAGTCGGTAGACATTAGTCGCTAGTCGTTAGTAAAAGGCAAAACCTTTTCTGATGGCTGGCGACTTATTCTTTCAACTTAACGACTACAAACTAACGACTATCAGCTACTAACTAACGACCAATTATGAATAACTACCCTCATCCACTTATCGCCCGCGAAGGCTGGCCATTTTTAGCGGGTGCAGTCATCATCGCTCTGCTGTTTTCTATCTTCGGCGGTGGTATTTTGGCGACGCTGGCATGGGTAATTGCCCTGTTTGTTTTGCAATTTTTCCGTGATCCGCCTCGTGAAATTCCACAGGAGGTGGGGGCTGTGTTGTCTCCAGCTGATGGGCGTGTCATTAAAGTTGAACAAACGCAAGACCCTTATGGAGAGCGTGAAGCCATTTTGATTAGCGTCTTTATGAACGTGTTTAACGTGCATTCCAACCGCAGCCCCGTGGATGGCACGATACAAAAAGTACAATACTTCCCTGGTAAATTCGTCAACGCCGATCTGGACAAAGCTTCCAGCGAAAATGAACGCAATGCCATCGTCTTGAAAACCAGCGACCAACAAACTATTACGTTCGTGCAAGTCGCAGGGCTGATTGCGCGACGGATTTTGTGCTATGTTAAAGCAAATGACGTATTATCACGCGGGCAACGCTACGGCTTCATCCGTTTCGGTTCACGGGTTGATGTTTATTTGCCGTTGAATGCCAAAGTCAACGTAAGCATAGGCGACAAGGTTTCCGCGACTACCACTATTTTGGCAATTTTGCCCCAAAGCTAATCGGCGCATGGACGACTATAAAACACAACGACCCATGAATCTGCGCAAGCGTGGGATTTATCTATTGCCCAATCTGTTTACTACTGGCGCGCTATTCGCGGGTTTTTACGCTATTGTGCAAGCCATGAATGCGCAGTTTGAACATGCGGCTATTGCGATTTTTATTGCGATGGTGCTGGATGGTTTGGATGGGCGTGTAGCCCGTCTCACGCATACCCAAAGTGAGTTTGGTGCCGAATACGATAGTCTGTCTGACATGGTGTCTTTTGGTGTCGCACCCTCTCTGGTGATGTATGAATGGGCATTGAAAGGGTTGGGGAAGTGGGGCTGGTTCGCTGCGTTTATTTACTGTACCGCTACCGCCTTGCGTTTGGCGCGTTTTAATACCAATATTGATGTCGTCGATAAACGCTATTTCCAAGGCTTACCCAGTCCTGCTGCCGCTGCATTGGTTGCTGGCTTTGTCTGGGTCATGTGGGATTATGGTATGACGGGTGAGGAAGTGCGTGGTTATGCCGCTGTGCTGACTGTGCTGGCAGGTTTAAGTATGGTGAGCAATTTGCCGTTTTATAGCTTCAAGGACTTCAATGCTAGAAAAAGTGTACCCTTTGTGGTTGTTTTTCTTATCCCATTGTTTTTTATAGTAATTTGGAGTGATCCTTCGCGAGTATTGTTTGCATTGTTTGTGGCTTATGCTTTGTCTGGAATTGTGATGTGGCTGCTCAGGTTGCGCCAAAAAAGACAATAGAAATAGATGCTTGATGATCTTGGTGTGGCGATACTTTAACTGAAATATAACTGTTTTTTGGTCGTCAGATATCAGGAGCTGTTCTGATGGGTACTTTAATTTATGGTGGTTGGAAGATAAAAGTTATGACAGCAAGTGAAAAATTCGATAGCATTAGCAACGTTGCAAATTCAATAAATACATTTAGCACAGTGAAAAGAAATCAAAGGGGATCAAATTGAGCGATAGTCTGCCATTGTCGGGCGTAAAAGTCGTGTTGATTGACGATAGCAATACCATACGTCGTAGCGGCGAAATGTTCCTGAAACAAGCGGGGTGTGATGTCGCGTTAGCGGAGGATGGCTTTGATGGCTTGGCAAAAGTTGTTGAACATAACCCAGATATTATTTTTATTGATGTCATGATGCCAAGATTAGATGGTTATCAGGCTTGTGTATTAATCAAAAGCCACGAACGATTTAAGAACATTCCAGTCGTGATGTTAACGAGTAAGGATAGTTTGTTTGATCGTGCTCGTGGTAAATTGGTAGGCGCAGATCAATATCTCCTAAAACCGTTTAATAAAAAGAATCTTATTGAAACAGTAATGATGCATACAAGAAAACAAGAGGATACAAATTATGGCAATTAAAACAATTTTAGTGGTGGATGATTCGGCAACCGAACGCCACCTAATCGGTGAGATTTTGACTAAAGCAGGTTTTAGTGTGAGTTTCGCTCAAGATGGTGAAACAGGCGTCACGTTATCGAAGACACAAAAGCCTGATTTAATTCTGATGGATGTGGTCATGCCAGGGCTAAACGGGTTTCAGGCCACTCGTGCAATCAGTAAAGATGATGATACGAAACATATTCCCATTATCCTATGCACGACTAAAGATCAGGAAACTGATCGAGTTTGGGGTATTCGTCAAGGTGCGAAGGATTATGTATTGAAGCCAGTGGATGCAGCAGAATTGTTGCAGAAGATTGCTGCATTTAACTAAGTGGCAAACCACCGAATATGTCTAAACGCCTAAATTTGCGAGATTTTCAACAGAATCTCAGCAATCGCTTGCAAGATAAAGGTCACGCAGAAAGTCAGGTTTCCACGCTGGGTGTGCAGATTGGTGCACAGCATTGGTTGGTTGATATGACTGACATAAGTGAGGTTTTGCCCTTGCTTAAGGTCACTACTTTGCCACTATGTAAGCCATGGGTCGTTGGTATGATGAATGTGCGTGGTAACTTATATTGTGTCGCGGACATAGCATTATTTATGGGATTGGGTCGCGTAAGTGGTGAAATGCAAAACCGCTTGTTGCTGATTTCGTCACAGCATGATTTTAATGCGGCCTTGTTAGTTGAGCGAGTTTATGGGTTGCGCAATGTTCAAGGGTGGCGGCACGACACGGTAGAAAATTGTTTTTTTGACGAGCAGGGCATGAAATGGCACAAAATGAACGTGCCAGATCTGTTAGGGCAGGTAGAATTTCTGCAAATTGGCGCGTAGTCGTCGCAGTAAGGGAGAAAAGTAAAATGGCATTCAAGCTGAAATTACCTCAATTGAAACGTACGACCAAGCCAGTTGCCCATGTTGGCAAGAAGGCTTCATGGTTAGATTTCAAATTGCCACTGATTGGTGCGCTACCTGTAGCGAGGCAATTGGCTATCTTGGGCGGTGCAACGGTGGTTGCGGCTGCGATTGCCGCGTTTGCTGTCTACCTGAACTACGAAGAAGTGAATGACCGTACTGAATACATTCAACTTGCTTCAGGTATTGAGTTGAATATTGAACGGCTAGACCATGATGCGGGTTTGGCAGCAGACGGTGAGGAGAGTGCGTTTAAACAGCTGGCCGAAGCGCGATCAAACTTGACTAAGGCGTTGATGCAACTGGACAAGGGGAGTGCGACAATTCCACCCACCAAAGAGCCTGCCCGTACCGAACTCAATAAGTTGTTGGTATCAGCAAATAAGATGTTGATCGAAGAAGCTAAGTTGGAAGCAGGTCGTCCCGCACTGATGATGTTGAGTAGCACTGTAGATGCGATGAGTGAAAGCGAAGCAGAGTTTCGCGTGCTCAGCGAACAATTGCTGACCAGTATTGGTAAAGATCAAGTTGGTCAGTTCATGTTGGCTATCGAACGTATTTCTGGTGATACCACAACCTTGCTGGCATCCGATATTGATTTGGATGACGTTGCTCAGCTGGCGATTGATACTGAGGCGGCGGAGGCTTTATTAGCGGTGATGCCTGTGGGCGCGCCTGGTGTGCAACATGCGGTCGAGCTCTTTGAACCTTATCGTATGAGTGTGGAAGGTCTGGTAGGACAGTCGTTGATGCTGGTGGATGCGAAAGACTCGGTTAAGTTAATTAGTACTTATATTGATGAGTTGGCAAAAAGTAGTCAAAAGTTAGTTGCTTCATACCGCTACAGTGAATTTGGAGTAATTTACACCGCCGTTTCGAGTGTCTTTGGCTTCTTGGCCGTATTGACATTGATGTTGATGTTTAAGGCGTATTTGGATGACTCTAAATATCAAGCAAAAGTGGCTGAGGAAACTAACTCACGAAACCAAAAGGCGATTTTGCGCCTCATGAACGAATTAAGTGACTTGGCGGATGGCGATTTGACGATTCGTGCGACGGTGACCGAAGATATTACGGGTGCGATTGCGGACTCAGTGAACTTTACGACGGAAGAGCTACGTAAGCTGGTTGGCGGGATTAACAATGCGTCGGAACAAATGACAGGCGCGACCAATAATGCGAATGGTTTTTCGCGTGATCTGATCTCAGCGACGCAGAAACAAGTTCGTGAAATTCAAGATGCGGAAGAGTCGGTTCTGCTCATGGCGAAATCCATTCAAGAGGTTGATAGCAGCGCGGCAAAAGCGAGTGAGGTGGGGCGTCGTACTTTGGCCGCGACGGAGCAAGGTGCTCAAGCGGTGCGTAATAGTATTTCAGGTATGGATGGTATTCGTGAACAAATTCAAGAGACAGCGAAACGAATCAAACGACTGGGTGAAAGCTCACAAGAAATTGGTGAAATCGTTGACTTGATTTCGGATATTACTGAGCAAACCAACGTTTTGGCGTTGAATGCTGCGATTCAAGCTGCATCCGCAGGTGAAGCAGGTCGAGGCTTCTCAGTGGTTGCGGAAGAAGTTCAACGGCTGGCGGAACGTTCGGCTGAGGCGACGCGACAAATCGGTGCGCTGGTTAAAACCATTCAAAGCGATACGCACGATGCGGTGTCTGCGATGGAAAAGAGTACTTTGGGTGTGGTTGAAGGTGCGAAATTGTCAGATGTGGCGGGACAGTCACTGAAGGAAATTGAACAGGTCTCGAACGAGTTGGCAAAATTGATTAACAGTATTTCGGTGACCACGCAGGTGCAAACGGACATGGTGGGTGAGGTTTCAAATACCATGAAAGAAATTTTGAAGATTACAGGGCAAACGACTAAGGATACACGATTGACTGCGGAATCCATCGAACAGCTTACTAAATTGGCTGGCGATCTTAAAGGATCAGTAGCAGGCTTCAAAATTCAATAACTCATAGCGACCTAAGCATGAATAACCCAGCACAATTTGATCGCACAACACTGTCTGCTGTAAAGCCAGGCGTGGATGCCACGCTGGTCGAACTGAGTACACAGCTCGACCAGTTCTTAGAAAATCCTATTGCTGGCAAGGCTGCGCTCATCCGTGCACAAAGTGAATTGCATCGACTGCTCGGCGTATTCAAAATGGTGCATTTGGATGGTCTCGCCGTGTTTTGCACGGAATATGAGATGGTGCTCAATGAGCTTGCCGTTACTCCTCAAATTACCTCTGCGTTGCATCGAGAGGAATTGCGCGCCGCTTTAACGGCATTGAGTCGCTATTTGGACGATTTGGCACAAGGTGCCGACAACACCACGTTGCGCTTGTTCACGCAGTATCAACAGCTACAGCAACTTCGTGGTTTGGAAATGTCGTTTGATTTAGATTTGTTCTTTCCAAATCTGGCCGTGCAATTACCGACTTCAGTATTAAGTCTTGCGCAATTCCCTAATCCAACAGCATATTTTAAAGCGGCGAGAGGTTATTACCAACAAGGATTGCTCAAATATTTACGCCAAGATGATGTACCTGCAGCGTTAAAATTGATGCAACAAGCAGTTAATGTTGCCATGTCATCGATGCCTGCAGATGATACTCGCGCTTTTTGGTGGGTTTGTAGTGGTCTGATTGACTGTGTCAGTCGAGATGGTCTGCCTTCGGATTTAAGCGCACAAAAAGCTCTTGGTCGTGTTGATCAACAGATGCGGTCCGTGATTGCGGGATCGCCAGCAAATGCACGCCCATTACTTAATGAAATGCTCTATCTGATCGGACGTAGTCATAACGTTAGCGAGATTGTTGCCTCTATTAAGCTCACCTACGCATTGGATCGATATTTCCCCGAGTTGACTACGCTGTCACCCGCTGAATTGGCGAAAAATTTAGGCATCATTCGTGAATTGTTGCGTAGCACGGAAGAGCAATGGGAGCTGTGTGTTCAGGGTGATGCGGCTGCGCGTACAAACTTTATGGCTCAAGCCAAATTGATTGCGCAACAGAATGATGCCCTTGATTTGAATGCGCTGCAATATCTTGCCCAGCAAATAGCCAAATTTTCGGTTACATTGACCAACGAGGAAAATGTTCAGCATTTAGCCATGGATATGGCAATTGCCTTGTTGCTGATGGGAAGTGGCATTTCACACTATCGCGAATTAGATCGTTCATTCCAAGAGCAAGTACGTTTGCTCTCGGAACATATGCAATCCGAAATTGATGGTGAACCACTTGCCGAACAGCACTTGGTAGATCTTGTTGATTTATATTGTCAAACTGAAAGGAATGACGCTCTATTTTTGCTGAGCAAAGAGATGCTCATCAATTTAGAGCAGACAGAAGGCGGTTTGAATGGATTGTTTGGCGCAGACTCTAAGCGTGATGAGTTAGAGAGCGTTCAACGCTGGTTAAAGCAAATTCAAGGTGGGTTACAGGTTTCTTCTTTGAAACATGCTTCTCAGTTGCTTCAGGCTATTCAAGAGACTATCGAGAGATTTGCTGAGTCAGATGCTGTGATTCATCCAGTGGATAGTCGAACTGTCGCCAGTGCGATTAGTCAGTTAGAGGGGTATTTGGAACAATTGCCCAATGGGCATGAAGATCAAGTGGATGGTTTGCAGCATGCCATGGAAGAGTTGGCGAAATTGCGTCAGCCTGAACCCATCGCAATTCCTGCCACTTTGTTGGAGATACCTGAAGTTGAATCGGCGGTGGTTTCTCAGCCTTCACGTTCGTCTGAAGATCAAGAGTTGCTCGAAATCTTTCTGGAAGAAGCAACAGAAGTTTTGGAAATTATGCGCGCCAATCACGAGATTAGTCAGCTTGAGCCGACTAATCGTGAGGCATTGGTCACGATACGACGAGGTTTCCATACCCTAAAAGGCAGTGGGCGTATGGTTGGGTTGGTCGAGATAGGTGAAGTTGCTTGGGTCGCAGAAAGTGCCATGAATAAATGGCTGCAAGACAATAAACCCGCATCGCCTGATTTACTACGCTTTATTGAGCAAGCAATACAGCATTTTGCGGCCTGGGTGGACACCCTTGGTGCGAAGGGATATGCAAATGTCCAAGCAGAAGGATTGGTTAAATTTGCGCAGCGTATTGAAGCTGCTGCGATCGGTCATACAGCCGAAGTGGCGCGTCCTGTTGCACCAGTTGCTATCCCCGTCGAACCAGTAGTGGCTGTGCAAGCTGTTCCCCCTTCCCCTGTTACTGCTCCTGCGGTTCATCCTGTTAAGGCAGATACTAGTGACACCGATATGATACATATTGGCGATAAAGCACTGTCGACGACACTGTTCAAAATTGGTTCTGAAGAAGCGAAGCAGCATGCCAGTGCATTGCGAGTATGTTTTAATGAGTTGAAAAAGACGCCCTCATTGTTGATTCAGTACGATTTTATGCGCGCAGCGCATACGTTGGCAGGTGTCAATCGTGCGATGGGGTTTTCTGCAATTGTAGAATTAGCTTTTGCACTTGAGAGCTGGTTGCAGTCGCGTATTGAACAGCCATCCGTCTTGCGTGAAGTTGAAAAGCCTTTGCTTGAGGGGGTGATCAGTGCGTTGGAAGATATGACTCAACGCCTCAGTAATCAAGTGCTTCCAACTGGTCGTGATGACTTGGTCGCGCAATTGCGCCAAAGTAAAGAGCCGTTAGGCAACGTCGCTACGCCTGAGCCGAGTGAGCCTGTTGACATGGTTGCACCAATAACACTTGCTCCTGTTGAAGAGATCGCTTTTGCAGCTGAAACACCCGTAGTGGAAATAGCAACGTTTGCGCCCGCGCCAGCTGCGTCAGTTTCACCGATGGAATTGGTGAGTGAAGCTGCGCCTGCAGAAGCAGTCGATACTTTTGCGACTTTCTTCGATCAAGTATCTGTTCCTGCAGAAGAAATTTCCTTTTCTGCTGAAGTGCCAGTTGTGGATGTGGAGATGTTCGCTCCCGTGCCCGCTGAACCAGCTGCACCGTTAGAATTCGTGAGCGAAGTCGCGCCTGTAGAAGAAGTAGATGCGTTTGCAGGCTTCTTCGACCAAGCGACTGCACCTGCCGAAGAAACCACCCTGAATGTCGAAGCTCCAGAGGTGGATTTGGCAATGTTTACGGCCATGCCCGCTGAGCCAGTTTTACCGATGGAGTTAGTGAGCGAAGTCGCGCCTGTAGAAGAAGTAGATGCGTTTGCAGGCTTCTTCGACCAAGTGACTGCTCCTGCCGAAGAAACCACCCTGAACGTCGAAGCTCCAGAGGTGGATTTGGCAATGTTTACGGTCATGCCCGCTGAGCCAGCTTCACCGATGGAATTAGTGAGCGAAGTCGCTCCTGTTGAAGAGGTGGATGCGTTTGCAGGCTTCTTCGACCAAGTGACTGCACCTGCCGAGGAAACTACCCTGAACGTCGAACCTCCAGAGGTGGATTTGGCAATGTTTACGGTCATGCCCGCTGAGCCAGTTTTACCGATGGAGTTAGTGAGCGAAGTCGCGCCTGTAGAAGAAGTAGATGCGTTTGCAGGCTTCTTCGACCAAGTGACTGCACCTGCCGAGGAAACTACCCTGAACGTCGAAGCTCCAGAGGTAGATTTGGCAATGTATACGGCCATGCCTGCTGAGCCAGTTGCACCGATGGAGTTAGTGAGCGAAGTAGCGCCTGTAGAAGAAGTAGATGCATTTGCAGGTTTCTTTGACCAAGTGTCTGCACCCGTTGAGGCAATTGCTTTTACAGCTGAAGCGCATGAGGGAGATGTGCCGAAGTTTGTGTCGGTGCCTGTTGAGCAAGTTGCGACTGCGGCTGCAATTATCCCTGCACATGAAGTCATGGACGTTGTACCAGTTGTCGCAGCACCTGTGAGTGTTCCTGCCATAACTCCATTGTCCACGCCAAATCAATTGAATATTGGTGGACGTGTAATTTCAAGGGCACTGTTCAGTGTGGGGTCTGATGAAACGCGACAAAATGTACTTGTGCTACGCCGTTGTTTTAATGAATTGAGAGCAAGTGCTACCCAAGTTGTTCAGTATGATTTTATGCGCGCGGCGCATACTATTGTGGGCGTGAATCGTGCGATGGGCTTTTCATCAGTTGTGGATTTAGCAGTTGTTTTAGAAAGCTGGCTGCAAGCGCGTATTGATCAGCCTTCTGTATTGCACGAAACAGAAGCACTTTTGCTGAATGAAGTCGTTGCGGCTTTGGAGGAGATGACCCAACAACTTTGCAATCAAGAGTTTCCATTGGGACGAGATGACTTAGTTTCACAACTGCGCTTGGCCAGAGAGCCGTTGACTGTAGGTAGCGCACCTGTGGTGAATGAGGTGTTGACCGTTCTGCCACCCGATGCGGGTGCAGTTGAGGTGAGTGCGGCAATGGTAGCAGATGATGCTTTTGCAGCATTGTTTGAGCAAACCACCTCAACAGTTGTAAGTCCGCCACAGAATGCAGCACCTGCTGCCCAGACATCGGAACTGATAGAATCCGCTGTGCAGACTGTTGAGGTCGCACCTGATACCGTCTCAGGTGAAGAGGATATGTTTGCGGCATTATTTGCACCTGCTGAGGCAGCAGTTCAACCTGCGCTCGATGATGCGGTACTTGATATTGCAAAACTCTTTGAAGCAACCGCTCCAGTAAAAGCTGCTCCTGTGAGTAAGGCAGAGCAAAGCGTAGCTTCTGCGACGCAAAATGTTCAGGCTCCGCAACATACGGGGACACTCGAACAAGCTGTCGGAGAGAAAACTGATATATCGCAAGTTCACGATGACGTGGATGAACAATTACTACCTGTCTTCTTGGAAGAAGCCGATGAATTGATGCCAAAAGTGAGCGAATGCTTACGTGCTTGGCGTGAAATGCCAACTAATGAGCAACAATCGAATCTCTTAAAACGGCTGCTGCACACCATGAAGGGTAGTTCGCGTATGGCAGGCGCGATGCGCATTGGTGAACTGTCGCATGAAATGGAAAGTCGCGTCTTGGCTGTTGCCAAACTGAGTAATCATGAAGGCTACTGGGATGGTTTGGAGCACGAGTTAGATCGCGTTTCAGGATTGATTGAAGAGCTGCGCACAGGTAAGCCTAGTCCTTTAGAAGTCGTTATCAGCAAAGCAAAAGAGGAGTCTTCAGAAGAAGTTCGTGCGGAAGTTGAAGAAACAAGTACACATAACGAAGAGCAAAATAATCGTCGTTCTACAGAGCGGGCAGCATGGGGCAATATGTTGCGCGTCCGTGCAGATGTTGTAGATCGTTTGGTCAATGAAGCAGGTGAAATCAGTGTGACCCGTTCCCGTATGGAAACAGAGTTGCGCATATTTAAAGACTCTTTGATGGAATTAACGGGGAGTGTGACGCGACTACGTCAGCAATTGCGTGAAGTTGAAATTCAGGCCGAAAGCCAGATGCAAGCGCGGATTACCTTGAGCCAAGAGGATAACGAACATTTTGATCCACTAGAGTTTGACCGTTTTACCCGTTTGCAAGAGTTAACGCGGTTTATGAACGAAAGTGTGCATGACGTACAAACCGTGCAACAAACGTTGCTGAAGAATTTGGATGAAACTGCTGCGGCAATGTCTGCGCAGGCTCGACTTAATCGTGATTTGCAACAACGTTTGATGAACGTGCGTATGGTGCCTTTCAATAGTATTTCTGAGCGGCTGTATCGTATTGTTCGCCAAACAGGTAAAGACTTGAAGAAGCGTGCCAACCTTGAGTTGCAGGGCGGGCATGTCGAGCTGGATCGTGGTGTGTTGGAAAAAATGACCGCACCGTTTGAGCATTTACTGCGAAATTCGATTGCGCATGGTTTAGAAAGTGAAACTGAGCGTGCAAAAACCAACAAACCAACGATTGGTGAAATTCGATTATCCTTGCATCAAGAAAACAACGAAGTTGTTTTTGAAATTAGTGATGACGGTAAAGGTTTGAATTTTGAGGCACTTCGCAATAAAGCAATCTCATTAGGCTTTGGTAAACCTGGTGAAGTGTTGAGTGAGCAACAGCTTGCGCAGTTGATCTTTGTATCTGGTGTTTCGACGGCGACTGAAGTGAGTGCGGTGGCAGGCCGCGGCATTGGTATGGATGTGGTGCGAAGCGAAATTGCGGGCTTGGGTGGTCGTATTGACGTGAGTTCTGTTGCAGGTGTAGGAACACGTTTCACCGTTCATTTGCCGCTTACTTTGGCGGTGATGCAAACAGTCATGGTGCGTTCGGGTGAGTCAATATTTGCGATTCCAGCTACCATGGTTGAGCAAGTGGTTCAGTTGAAAACCGATGCAATGACTGCCTTACACCAATCTCGCCACCTTGATGCACAGGGGCACTCCTATCCTTTGCACTACTTGCCTGCTTTATTGGGTGAAGAGAGTCACGTTGTTGAGAATTATCTGAGAAACTCTATCTTATTGCTACGCAGTTCGGAGCAACGAATTGCCTTACATGTAGATGAATTGCTTGGACGCCAAGAAGCGGTGGTGAAAAATATCGGACCGCAACTGGCTCGTTTGATTGGAGTGGCAGGTGCAACGGTGCGCGGTGATGGTGCGGTGGTATTGATTCTAAATCCCGTACAAATGGCACAGCGTGTCTTGACGACGGTACACAAAGTGAATGCAGCTGAACCCGTTGCGCTGCGTACTCAGCCTTTGGTGATGGTGGTGGATGATTCCTTGACCGTGCGGAAAATTACGTCACGTTTGTTGCTGCGTGCAGGTTATCAAGTGGCAACGGCGACAGATGGTGTGAATGCACTGGAACAATTGAGTGATATTACGCCAGATGTGATGTTGTTGGATGTTGAAATGCCGCGCATGGATGGTTTTGAATTGACGAAAAACATCCGTCGAAATGAACGGATGAAACAATTCCCGATCATCATGATTACCTCGCGTACCGCAGATAAACATCGTGATTATGCTTTCCAATTAGGGGTGAATGCTTATTTAGGTAAACCGTACCAAGAAGAAGATTTGCTGAGTCGCATTGCCGCTTTTGTAGAGGCCGCAGCACACGCTTAGTAGATAGAAAAAGCCCGTCCACTTTCACAAGTTGGACGGGCTTTTTTACGTCTATACACATCCAGCATCGTACGTTGCTGGACTACAAGTGCTACATGGTTGACGCGCGATATTCGACAACCAAGCGATGTTGTGTGCCAGCGGCAACCGTCACAACATTTTCGATGGCGTTAGCGGATTCCACACAAACCATTTCACGCCAGCCGTCAGGTTGACCCATGTCACCCATTTTGTTGGCTTTTTCAACCCATGGCGTCCAAACGACCGTGGATAAACTACCCGATTTAGCCACATGAATACGACGATTCAGTTTCGGATCTTCAATGACGCATTCAGCAGCGGTGTTGATATACACGCGGTCGGTTTCGCCTGAGAATTGAATTGCGCCTGCTTGTTGGCGCAGATTTGAACCGCCGACTTTATCCCAATAATCACAACCTTCCAGCCCAGTTACACTCACCGCCGCGATGTCGCTGATATGCAAATAAGTGTGCAAGGCTTCACCGATAACAAAATCGGTTGTGCCTGTATTCGCGGTGGTCAGTTCCATACGCAAGGTTTCACCTACCACCACCGTTAAATCCACGGTGCAGGATTGATTCCATTGCGTACGTGTTTTTTCGCTTTCAATTAAGCGCAGGACCAAGCGCGTTGCGCCATTAGGTTCAGTGCCCGATTCAATCACCTGCCATGGCACCGTGCGTGCAAAACCATGTCCAGGGAAACCTGCTTCGCTGGCATGCGCGCCAAACCATGGCCAACATACGGGTGCGCCCCCCCGTATCGACTTCCCAACCGCAGGCTTGGTGTCGCGAGACAGCCAGACCACAGGCACAGATTGTGAAGCAGGCTGCCAGTGCATCAAATGCGCGCCTTGCAAGCACAAGCTGGCTTGTCCATTGTTGATGTCCGCAATGATTAAACCACTGTCATCAGTGCGAAAGCTGAGTTGGTTGGATATGCCAAATTGGCTGTTGAGTTGTGCTACGTTCATGGTACTTCTCCTTAATAAAATTTATTTTTCAACCTGCGACACGTCTCGCACTGCACCTTTGGCGGCACTGGTGGTCATGGCGGCGTAGGCGCGCAGGGCGGCTGAGATGCGGCGTGGGCGAGGGGCGGCGGGTTTCCAGCCGTTGTTGGCATCGCGTTCGGCGCGGCGGGTTGCCAGTTCTTCATCGGAAACCACCAAGCTAATCGTGCGGTTGGGGATGTCGATGGCGATGGTGTCGCCTTCCACGACCAAGCCAATCGCGCCGCCTTCCGCCGCTTCGGGCGAAACGTGACCAATCGACAAGCCCGATGTGCCGCCCGAAAAACGTCCGTCGGTGAGCAGCGCGCAGGCTTTGCCCAAGCCTTTGGATTTCAAATAGCTGGTGGGATAGAGCATTTCTTGCATCCCAGGTCCGCCGCGTGGGCCTTCGTAGCGAATCACCACCACGTCGCCCGCGACGATTTCGTCTGCCAAAATCGCCGCAACCGAGGCATCTTGGCTTTCAAACACGCGCGCGCGTCCTGTGAATTTCAAAATACTGTCATCCACGCCTGCCGTTTTCACAATGCAGCCTTCCAGCGCGATGTTGCCGTATAGCACCGCCAAGCCGCCGTCTTTGGAATAGGCGTATTCATTGCTGCGGATGCAGCCTGTGCGGCGATCCGCATCGACTTCGGGGTAGAACATGGCTTGCGAAAACGCGATGGTGGTGACAATTCCCCCAGGTGCTGCGCGGAAGAATTTGTGTACCGCTTCGTCACGGGTTTGCGTGATGTCCCATTGCTGAATCGCGTCCGCCAAGGTCGGGCTGTGTACCGTGCCGACTTCGCCATGCAACAACCCCGCCCGCAACAATTCGCCCAAAATCGCGGGAATGCCGCCCGCACGATGCACGTCTTCCAAATGGTATTCGGACGAGGGCGCGACTTTGCACAAGGTCGGG
The DNA here is from genome assembly GCA_028688275.1 of Gallionella sp. Taxonomy (GTDB): domain Bacteria; phylum Pseudomonadota; class Gammaproteobacteria; order Burkholderiales; family Gallionellaceae; genus Gallionella. The sequence continues at coordinate 19,587 of JAQTYN010000014.1, forward strand.
ACGTGGCGCGACAGGCGATCCATGTCCTGCATGGTGAAATTCACCCCCGCTTCGTGGGCAATCGCCAACAAATGCAGCACGGTGTTGGTCGAGCCGCCCATCGCGATGTCCAGCGTCATGGCATTTTCAAAGGCTTTGAAGGTGGCGATATTGCGTGGCAATACCGAAAAATCTTCTTGCTCATAATGACGGCGGCACAATTCCACTGTCAAACGTCCCGCCTTTAAAAACAATTGCTTACGTTCTGCGTGGGTCGCAACCAACGAGCCATTCCCTGGCAAGGACAAGCCCAAGGCTTCGGTCAAACAGTTCATGGAATTGGCGGTAAACATCCCCGAACACGAACCGCAAGTGGGGCAAGCGGAACGTTCAATCGCATCGACTTCCTCATCGCTGCAACTGCTATCCGCAGCGGCAACCATCGCATCCACCAAATCCAAGCCCTTGGTTTTGCCATTCCAACTGACCTTGCCCGCCTCCATCGGTCCACCCGACACAAACACCACGGGGATATTCAGCCGCATCGCCGCCATCAACATCCCAGGGGTGATTTTGTCGCAATTGGAAATGCACACCAGCGCGTCGGCGCAGTGGGCGTTGACCATGTATTCCACCGAATCGGCGATCAAATCGCGGCTGGGCAAGGAATACAACATCCCGTCATGCCCCATGGCAATGCCGTCATCCACCGCGATGGTGTTGAATTCTTTGGCGATGCCGCCCGCTTTTTCAATCTCGCGTGCGACCAGTTGCCCCATGTCCTTCAGGTGAACATGCCCTGGGACAAACTGGGTAAACGAGTTGGCAATCGCGATAATGGGCTTGCCAAAATCACCTTCGGTCATGCCAGTGGCGCGCCACAAGGCACGCGCACCAGCCATATTGCGACCATGCGTGGAAGTACGGGAACGGTATGCGGGCATGATAATTCTCTTTAAAAGTGGGGTGGTTTATGACACCCCTCTCCCACGAGTGGGAGAGGGGCGGGGGAGAGGGTACACTCATAACCCCTCTCCCTAGCCCTCTCCCGCAAGCGGGCGAAGGGACGTATGTGTTTTTATCAGGGCAGGGCAACAAAGCCTAAAGCCCAAGTCAGGTATAATCCAGCGTCTGATTCTACCCGATTACCATCATGCTGATACACCCCCAATTCAACCCCGTCGCGCTGCAAGTCGGCCCTTTAGCCATTCATTGGTACGGTTTGATGTACCTCGCTGGCTTTATGACGTTCCTTTGGCTGGGCAAAAAACGCCTTGCGGCACGCACGCACGCGGCGGGACTTGATGAAAAATTACTGGACGATTTGCTGTTCTACGGCGTGTTAGGTGTGATTTTAGGCGGGCGCATGGGCTATGTGTTGTTCTACAAATTCGCCGAATACAGCTCGCATCCGCTGGATATTTTTAAAGTGTGGGAAGGCGGCATGAGCTTCCACGGCGGGTTTTTGGGCGTGATTATTGCCATGGCGATCATCGCCCGCCAACGCAAATTGACGTGGTTAGCAATTACCGATTTTATCGCCCCGCTTGTTCCCCCAGGTTTAGCATTTGGGCGATTGGGCAATTTTATCAATGGCGAATTGTGGGGGCGACCCACCGATGTGTCGTGGGGCATGGTGTTCCCGCAAGTCGATGCGCAGGTGCGCCATCCGTCGCAATTGTATGAATTTGCCTTGGAAGGCATCGTGTTGTTCGCCGTGTTGTGGCTGTTTTCGCGTAGCCCGCGCCCTGTTGGGGCAGTGTCGGGTTTGTTTTTAATCGGCTATGGCAGCTTCCGATTCTTGGTGGAATTTACCCGCGAACCCGATAATTTTCTCGGTTTGCTGTCGTTGGGCATGAGCATGGGGCAATGGCTGAGTTTGCCGATGGTGTTGGCGGGCATTGCCATGATGGTGTTCAGTTATAGGCGGGCGGCTTAACGGTCATGGACGATATTTCTTTAGGCGGATTGGCGGGTATTTTAGTGTTGTTGCTGGTGTTTGGCGCGTGGTTCTCGGCGGCGGAAACCAGCATGATGGCAATCAATCGCCATCGACTCAACACCTTGGTGCGCAAAGGCAGCAAAAGTGCCAAACTCACCGCCCGCTTGTTGGCTCAAATTGACAAGCTGTTGGGTTCGATTTTATTCGGCAACACCTTGCTCAATGTCGCCGCTGCGGCGGTCACCAATATGTTTATCCTGCGGGTGTTCGGCGCAAGCGAATTGGCGTTGCTGCTGGGCACCTTGGGCATCACTTTTGTGCTGCTGGTGGTCAGTGAAATTTTGCCGAAAATCATCGCCGCTAGTCACCCAGAACACATCGCACTCCCGTCTAGCTATTTGCTGGCTCCGCTGGTGACCCTGTTTCACCCCGTGGTTTCCGTGGCAACTGCCTTGGTCAGAGGCTTTTTGTGGCTGTTTCGTATCAAAGTGCAAACCGACCAAAGTAAACAAAAAATTACCCTCGAAGAACTGCGCGGACTGGTATTGGAGTCTGAGCATTTTTTACCGCGCAAACATCAAAAAATGCTGCTCAATTTGGTGGATCTGGAACACATTACCGTCAACGACGTGATGATCCCGCGCAGCCAAATTGAAGCGTTGAATATCAATGCCGCCCCCGACGTACTGCGTCAGCAAATTATCACCAGCCATCATGTGTTGCTGCCTGTCTATGCGGACACGTTGGATAACATCATCGGTGTCTTGCACATTAAGCGGACTTTGGCGTTGTTGCAGGAAGAAACGCTGGATTTGGAGCAGTTGCAAACCCTGCTGCTGGAGCCTTATTTCACCCCCTCCGAAACCCCGTTGCTGAGCCAATTGCAGTATTTTCAAGAGCGGCGGATGCGGTTGGGGCTGGTGGTCGATGAATATGGCGAATTGCTGGGCTTGGTGAGCTTGGAAAACATCTTGGAAGAAATTGTGGGTGAGTTCACTACGCAATCGCCCGCTCAAACAGGGAGTTTTTTACGTCAAGAGGATGGTAGTTTGTTATTGGAAGGCAGCAACAGCCTGCGCGAATTGAATCGAAAATTCGGCTTCCATTTTCCTTTAAGCGGTGCAAAAACGTTGAACGGACTGATTTTGGAGCATTTGCAAGATATTCCCGAGGCAGGGACGAGCTTGAAAATTGCCAATCATCCGATTGAAATTATTCAAACGCAAGGGCGGATTGTGAAAGTGGTGCGCATTTTTCCAGCGCGTCAAGCGGATTGAAGGTGAGGATTGAGAGTATGGTGCCTCTCAAACTACGTTCAATGCACTTAACCGTTCAGGTGTTCCTACATCCGTCCAAGTCCCCAGATAATGCTCTCCACTGATTTTTCCGTGTGCGATGGCGGTGCGCAATAGTGGGGCGAGTGGGGCGGGTTGCTCTCGTCTCAGGCTGCGGAATAGGTGAGGATGGTAGAGTCCGATGCCACTAAAGGTGAGTTTGGGTTGGCTGGCGGCTTCGACTAAGCGATGATTTGATAAGTAAAAGTCCCCGTTGGGATGGTGAGCTGGATTGTTGACCAATACCAAATGCGCCATGTCGTCATGCAGTTGTACGTGGCGTAGTTGGGCAAAATCGTAATCGCAGAAAATATCCCCGTTGATTACAGCAAATGGCTTGTCACCCAATATCGGCAAGGCGTTGGTGATGCCTCCCGCCGTTTCCAATGCGATACTTTCAGGCGAATAGCGAATCTGCGCGCTGAATTGACTGCCATCACCCAATGCCGCTTCAATCTGTGCGCCGAGGTGGGCGTGGTTAATCACCAGTTCGGTGAACCCCGCCGCGACTAAATGCTCAATATGCCAAACGATCAAAGGCTTGCCACGCACCAGTAACAAGGGCTTGGGGGTGTGGTCAGTCAACGGGCGCATGCGTTCGCCGCGCCCTGCTGCCAAAATCATGGCTTTCATGCCGCATTAGCTTTCTGTTCGATAATGGGTTGCCAAATGTCCAGCAAATTCAACAAGGGTTTCAGGTCAATGTAGCGTACGCACGCGGCGCGCAGATAATGCATCACCAGCGGCATATCGTTCAGATAACCCGCCTTGCCATCTCGGTGGTACAAGCGCGCAAAAATGCCCAAGACTTTGAGGTGACGTTGCACACCCATCATTTCGTAGTCACGGTAAAACTCGCCGAAATCCGCTCGCACAGGCAAACCCGCTTTGCGCGCTTTTTCCCAATAACGGATCAGCCAGTCCATCACCAGCTCTTCATCCCATTGAATATAGGCGTCTTTAAACAACGAAGCTAAATCGTAGGTGATTGGTCCAAAAACTGCATCTTGGAAATCCAGCACGCCAGGGTTGGGTTCGGTAACCATCAAATTGCGTGAATGGTAATCACGGTGAACGTACGCGCAGGGCTGAGCCAAGTTATTGGCGATGATGCGGTCAAACACTTGTGCCAATTTGGCTTGCTGTTCGCTGCTTAAAGTGACTTCTAGATGCTTTGCCAAATACCAATCGGGGAAAAGCTGCATTTCGCGGCGCAATAATGCTTCGTCGTAAGCGAGCAATTCAGCGGTGCGCGTGCCAAGTTGCAATTGAATCAAGGCATCACAGGCGGCGGTGTAGAGCGGTTTTGCTGTTTGTACGTTGAGGGCTTGCAAATACGTGGTGTTGCCCAAGTCAGACAACAGCAAAAATCCCTGTGCTAAATCTTGCGCGTGAATGTGTGGCACATGTACTCCCGTGGCTTCAAATAATTCCGCAACGTGAATAAACGGGCGGCAATCTTCGTGTTCGGGCGGCGCATCCATGACGATTAATGTCTTATCCGCGAAGGTCGCTCGGAAATAGCGACGGAAGCTGGCATCGGCTGATGCGGGTGCTAAGGTGTAAGAATCGGCAGGAAATTGGCTGTTAAGCCAGTCCGTTAATTGTTGCTGACGTTGCATAGATAAACTCTTTGAATAAGGTTAATGGTAAACTCCCAAAAGTTTATCATCATTGTCCCCGTCGCATGTTACATGACGCAATATTGGTTTCTCTGAGTTGTAAATGAGCGTGCTATCTTGTCTTGAGACTCGTTGACTATTTCTATTTCCTTTGCGGGCTTTGAACTATGCGTGGGTACAGTGTTATGCGGAGCATTTTATGGAGAGTGTGATGTGTGTTCGTCCTGCCTGTTGGTTCATGTATGGTGTGGGTCTGACTTTGCTGACTTCAGCATGGGGTGGTAATCAAGTCACGCTCGGATTACAGAACCAGAACTCAGATGAGACCGTTGCAAACGTGCCGCTTGATGTTAACTCACAGCATCGCGTTGAAAAATTAAAATTATTGGCAGATCGTCCCCTTTGGGCACCACCCAAATTAAACCCTTTTGCTAAGGCCGCTCATGCTGAGAAAATTGCTATTGAGCCTGTTGCTAATACGGCTAATAAGCAGTCAATGTCCCAACCGTTTTCTTTCGCATATTTATTTGTGGGTCGGCTTCGGGCGGATGAAAAAGATGCGGTCTTCCTCTCAAAAGACAATCGGATTCTCACTGTTGCTGTCGGAGATGTGTTGGAAAACATCTATCGCATAGAAAAGTTCGATGCTACAGCGATAGTCGTAACCTATCTGCCAGAGCAGAGAAAGGTTGTTATACCTTTTGATTCTTTAGGTGAAAAGTCGCCAGCTAAGCCTAGCACTATGTTGTCTCAAATGGATGTTCCGCTTGCCTCAACGACACAAGCGTCTCCCATGGTGGTGACTGGGGAAAATAATGTTCAGATGAGTGAGGATATGAAACCAATACTCCACCCATCCCCCCCACCTGAAGGTGATGCATTCAAAATGATGGGGGCATCACAACCGTTACCAGGGGATGAAATGCAGGTGACACCTCCAGTACAAGACGGATTAACCCTACCGTCGTCATCCGTTCCTGCAATGCCACAATCAGAGAGGCAATAATGAGAAAGTTTAGAGTCGTCGTACTAAAAAATATGCGTGGTTTTACACTGCTTGAGTTGCTTGTGGTGGTGATTATCATCGGAGTATTGGCGGGTTTGGTCGGACCCAAAGTATTTTCATCAATTGGAAAATCGAAAGTGAGTGCCGCGCGCGACCAAATTGATTCATTGGGTAAAGCTATAGACCGTTATTTTCTAGATACTGGACACTATCCCGCAAATGAAGTGGGGTTGGATGCGTTAATAACACGCCCAGTAAATGAGAAAAAATGGGATGGGCCGTATTTGAAGAAAGCGGTACCTCTCGATCCGTGGGGAAATCCCTATCATTATCAGTCACCAGGCTCACATGGTGACTATGATTTATATACTTATGGTTTAGATGCGCAACTTGGCGGCGAGGGCGAAGCCATTGATATTACGAACTGGTAGGTTGTGCGCCACTACACTGTAAAAGCACTGCGGGGAGGACGGCAGGTTGTTTCGTTAGAGTATGTTGCTCTGGACGAGCTTCATGCTGCGACTCAAGCGCGCAGAGATGGTTTTGAAGTGTTATTGGTGCGCGTTAAGTCATGGCAGTTCTCAAAAGTTAGAAAACAAACTTTCCCTCTACTCTCATTTAGTCAAGAGTTGCGCACTTTGGTTGATGCAGGTATCCCATTGCTTGAAGCGTTGCGTACTTTAGCTGAGAAAGAGCGTAGTCATGCCGTTAAACGCGTATTGGATACACTGGTGGAAGTCGTCAATGAAGGGAGACGTTTTTCTTCTGCGTTGGAACAATTCCCCGACGTGTTCCCGCAGCTTTTCGTCGCCACCATCAGTGCCAGTGAAGAAACAGGGGATATGAGTCCAGCCTTGCTGCGCTATGTCATCTACCAAGAGCAACTTAACGAAATAAAAAAGAAGGTGTTCAATGCCCTTATTTATCCAGTCCTGCTGTTCGTTGTGGGAGGATTGGTCAGTTTGTTTCTTTTGTTATATGTGGTGCCAAAATTTGCACAAATTTACGAGGATCATCGGGGAGCCCTCTCTTGGTCTTCACTGCTGCTTGTGGAGTGGTCGAAGCTGCTGACAGAGTATAGTTATTTGCCTGCAGTACTCATATTGGGTTGCGCAATGAGCTTGTTTTATATTATTCGCTCGTCTAGATTTCACCGCTTTTTTGCGGACGTAATCAGGAAAATTCCCGCTGTAGGCGAACGCTTGCACTTATATCAACTCACTCGATTTTATCGTACGGTCGGTATGCTATTGCGTAGTGGCATCCCTTTGGTTGATGCTTTTGAAATGAGTGCTGGCATTTTGCAAACCGATCTGCGCCCTAAATTGACGCAAGTTGTGCTGGAGATACGTCAAGGTTTCGGTGTTACACACTCGTTAGAAAAGCAGCACTTGACCACGCCCGTGGTGTTGAGGATGCTGTCCGTAGGTGAACGTAGTGGCAATATGGGTGACATGATGGAGCGAGCAGCAGATTTTCATGATGAAGAAATTGCTCGTTGGTTAGAATGGTTTTCTCGGCTCTTTGAGCCGTTGCTCATGTTGTTTATTGGAGTATTTATCGGGGCAATCGTGGTGGCCATGTATTTGCCCATATTTGAACTCATCGGCGATGCGAATTGATTCGATAAAATTATGAATGAAATCATTTCAAACTCCTTAATTCGTATGTCTAGTGAAGAGGCACAACATTCAGGTGAGCGATGTGTTGATGTGCTGGAGAAGAAACTACAACACTCTCCTGATGTCTTTATTCGGCGACTCGGAGACACATTACATTACCAAGTAGCCGAAAGATCTGAACTTTTCAAGCTAGACGCGGACTTTGACGTGCTTCAGTATGATGAGGCCGCGCGACATTTTTGTGTCGCGGCTCGTGATCCAGCGGGTCGTTTGAAGTTGTTGTTTGATGACCCATTTTCGTTTGAATTAGAACACTGGATAAACGAAAAAATCACGTCTAAATTTGTTTGGGTATTGGTGCATCGTACTGATTTGACGGCATTCTTAGCCAGATATGAACAGGCAATGAGAGCCGCAGATGCTGCAAACACTTCTCTTCATCTTCATGTTAGAGCAGAGGACGGGTTAGAAGACCTGTCTCTAAGATCGGTTGCTCAAGAAAATAGTGAAGCCGTGAAGTTAGTCCGTAGCACATTGCGCGAAGCACTCAACATGGGTGTGAGCGATATTCATTTCGAGAATGCGCCGAGTGGCATGTCAATAAAGTTTCGTTTGGACGGCATGTTATTGCCAGATCGAACGGTTCAGGATAAAGCCTTGGCTGAACAAGCCGTATCTCGTATCAAGGTGCTCGCACAACTCGATATTACTGAGCGGCGTGTGCCTCAGGATGGACGATTCAAAGCGCATGAAGGTGAGCGTGAAGTTGATTTTCGGGTCTCAGTAATGCCAGGCATTCATGGCGAGGACGTTGTTTTACGTATTCTGGACAAGCAAGCATTACGTGATCAAATGCACGCGTTAAACCTAGAATCGCTAGGTTTTCGTACTCATGAAATTGAGCTGTTACGTCGTATGGCGAGCGAACCTTATGGCATGTTTCTCGCCACAGGTCCAACTGGGAGTGGCAAAACCACCACACTGTATGCGGCGATTTCAGAAGTAAACCACGGCAACGAAAAAATTATTACGATTGAAGATCCTGTTGAGTATCAATTGGCAGGTGTTTTGCAAATTCCTGTTAATGAAAAAAAAGGATTGGGTTTTGCGCGTGGGTTACGTTCCATTTTGCGTCATGATCCAGATAAGATCATGGTTGGTGAGATTCGTGATGCAGAAACAGCCAACATTGCCGTTCAATCGGCATTGACTGGGCATTTGGTATTCACGACCGTTCACGCCAACAATGTTTTTGATGTGATTGGGCGTTTTATGTATATGAATGTGGATTTCTATAGTTTTGTTTCGGCACTCAACGGAGTCTTGGCACAACGTCTGGTACGTATGGTTTGTCCACATTGTGTCGTGCCTTACCAGCCTGATGAAAAGCTCATTAAGGCATCAGGTTTAAATCCTCAAGAGGTGGGAACTTTTAATTTTGTCATTGGGCAGGGGTGCGGTCATTGTCGTGGTTCAGGTTACAAGGGTAGAAAAGTGATCGCAGAAATTTTAGTGTTGACCGACGAACTACGAGAAATGATTACCAGCCGACAACCTGTGCGAACCATCAAGGAAGCCGCTCGCCTCAACGGGACGCGTTTTCTGAGGGATGCTGCCATGGATGCGGTTCAACGTGGAGAAACCACTTTACAGGAGATCAATCGTGTCACATTTGTGGCCTGAGCGATTGCACATTGCACTCCTGTCCGATTGCCTTGTTTGGGTGATAAAGACGCGTGGTTGGAAAAGCGGTATTCGCGCCCAAGGAAGCATACCCATTCCCATGTCAGAGCAGGGTGTTCGTTGGCAAGAGGCAATGGCTGTTTTGTTGCGTGAATTACCTCGCTTGCCCATCTCGCATGGCAAGGTGTCTATCGTGCTATCCAATACCTTTGTGCGTTATCTCATCATAAACTGCGATGTGGCGTTGGCCGATCATGAAGAGCGACTTGCTCTCGCTAAACACGATTTCCAAAAAATACACGGTGTTGTGGTAGAAAATTGGGAAATATGCATTGCTGCGGGCGGGAAAAATTATCTCGCGGTTGCGCTTGATCGAGAGCTGCTCGTGCAATTGCGCGACTGTTTTGCAGTAGGGAAAATCAAATTGATCAGTGTGCAACCCTATGCAGTGGTGGCATTTAATCACTGGGCAAAGCATTTGGACGAAAAAATAGCAACGGGGTTTTTTTTGGCGGAGTCACATAGCTACAGTTATTTTTGTATTCAAGCGGGGAAGTGGGCGTTTTTCCATACTGGACATTTGGACGCTGAACCAATGGAAACCTATCGACGTGTAGTTCAGCGTGCGACTTTGCGCTCAGGGGTTGAAATACATGACGAATGGCTCGCACCGTCTTCCCTTTCTGTATTGAAAGGCGAAGCCGCGCAAACAATGGCTCTCCCCTCAGATGAAGCCTTGCGGACTTCAGCGCAATTGAACTACCTTGTCGAGTTGTTGGGGGCGATGTCATGAAAAAAATTGATATTGATTTTTATCGCAGCGCGAACAGAAAATCTTTACTGGGCTTGGTCGTGTTGCTATGTGGCATCCTTTCTGGGATATTTGTGCTGTCGATGCGACATGATTTAAGTGAGAAAATTGCAGAGATTGAATCGACGGGGATCAAGAAACATAAACTAAACGGTAACCAACGTGCCGAGGATGGCAGCGTATTGCAAGATGCCGCTAACCAGCTCTCTTTGCCTTGGGGGAGTTTATTTGCCTTAATCGAAGAGTTGTCCACTGATGATATTTTGATACAAAATCTAGAGGGGGACGGGCACAGTCGCACTATAAAAATAGTAGCTCAAGCTCCCCACGCAGAAGCGATGCTTGACTATCTTGAACGGCTCAAAAGCAGTGACAAATTTTCAGTTAACTGGCGATTATTAAGTCATCATAAAGATGAAAATGGCGCGTTAAATTTTGTGATTCAGTCTGAGTTCCCTGAAAAAAATGAGTAGCATGACAGAAATGCTTAATCAGCGACTGGCCATGCTTGGCAGGTCTGGCATAATTGGGCTCGGTATCCTCGTTTGCAGTATCACGATCTACAACACAATGGTTGTTCCGATGCAACAAGCACTATCAGAGCAGCAACAGCGTGATAGCAAGCAGCCAAAATTAGTCGCATCCTTGTCCCAAGCTGATTGGCATGCACTGAAAAAGCAGTTACCTCCCGAAGCACAAGCGGATAGATTGGTCGCGAACATTTATCGTATTGCTGAGGATGCAAGGGTCAATCTTCGAGAAGCGGAGTACAAAGAGGATCACGCTGAAAAATCCAACGTGATGATGCGGCACTTAGATTTTGTTATAACGGGTGATTATTTCCAAATTCACCAGTTTTTATCCTCTGTGCTAAACAAAACACCTTCACTAGCACTTCGTTCAATTGCGTTCCAAAAGTCAAACGAAAAACAAGCTGAAGGGTTGCTGGACGTGCGAATTTCGATGACGTTGTACTTGGTAAAGTAGCAAAGCAGTTATCAATCATTCATGACGATCTAAGCCCACATAATTGTTGTAGAAACTACCTTGGTAAAAATGACACGCTCAACTCAACACATTGTCGCAATGTTCAATATTGTCCTATTGCTCACGGCTTGCGCCGCTACAACCGCACCAGAATTTACGCGCGGAAAGCATTTGCTGGAACAAGGAAATGTTGACGAGGGCTTGGCTGTTTTGGAAAAATTGGCGAACCAAAATCCCAAAACGGGAGAGTATCGTGCTTATTATTTTAGGCAACGAGAGGCGGCAGTGAATGCTTTGCTCGTCCAAGCAGATGATGAACGTCGAGCAGGACGCGACGCGCAAGCTGAAAAAATTTACCAACACATTGATGCCCTTGATAAGGGCAATATACGTGCAGCACTGGGTCTGGTGGAGTTAGAGCAAACACGTCGTCATGGACATTTGCTGGACCAAGCAAAAGTCATGCAACAATCAGGCAAAACAAGTGAGGCGCAAGAACAGTTGCGCGCAATTCTGTCCGAGAATCCTAGACATTTGGCGGCATTGCAATTGCAAAAAGAGATTGAGTACAGCGAACAACAAAAAGCACAAGCCGCGCCCTTGCTACACACTAAGTTTAAAAAACCGATCACACTCGAGTTCCGTGAAGCCCCCATCAAGGGCGTTTTTGAGGTGTTGTCTCAATCCTCTGATATCAATTTTATTCTCGACAAGGAAATCAGTCCCGATCTGCGCACCAGTATCGTCGCACGAAATACTACGTTAGATGAAGTGCTGGGAATACTACTGACCACCAATCATCTCGATCAAAAGGTGCTTAACGACAACACGATTCTGATTTATTCCTCAACCCCAGAAAAAAAGCGGGAATATCAGGAATTGATGCTCAAAAGTTTTTATCTGGAAAATGCGGACGCAAAACAGGTTGCTGCCATGATTAAAACGATGGTCAAAACCAAGGATATATTTGTAGATGAAAAATTAAACTTGGTGATGATGCGCGACACACCTGAAGCCGTGCGTTTCGCGGAGCAATTGGTCGCTATGCAAGATAAGCCAGACCCTGAAGTGATGCTGGATCTGGAGGTTTTGGAAGTCACTAATACGCGTTTGCTCAATCTTGGTATCAATTATCCATCACAAGCTAGCTTAGGCATAAAAGGTGCCGCAGGAACAGCGGGCAGCGTGATGTTGCCAGAATTGCGCAATGGGGTATCACAACTGATTTCATTGACGCTACCTAACCCTGCGTTGGTCGCCAATTTACAAGAACAAGATGGAAAAACAAATTTACTCGCGAATCCGCGCATTCGTGTCAAAAATCGAGAAAAAGCTAAAATTCATATTGGAGATCGCGTTCCTGTCATTACGACGATGGCGGGTTCTATTGGTGGATTTGTTTCTGAGTCGGTCAGTTATCTTGATGTAGGGCTGAAACTCGACGTAGAACCCACCGTTTATTTGGAAGGGGATGTAGGCATTAAGGTTGGATTGGAGGTTAGTAATATCGTGAGGGAAGTAACAGGCAAAACCAATACCAATACACTGACCTATCAAATTGGTACTCGACATGCCACGACGGTACTTCGTTTGCATGACGGAGAAACGCAAATCCTCGCTGGATTGATTAGCAATGAAGATCGCAATGTCACGAACAAAATACCTGGTCTAGGTGACTTTCCCTTGCTAGGAAGACTATTTTCCAATAAAAACGATACCAAAAATAAATCAGAAATTGTTTTGTTGATTACCCCTCATGTGATACGTAACATCACGCGACCCGCTGCCGAAAGAACGGAATTTTTATCTGGGACGGATATGTCTGCGGGGCGGAAAATAGTGCTCCCCAAAGAAAAAGCCGAGCCAATTTCCAACAAAGCCGCCCCCGTTGAAGTACCACCCAATCCAGTACCCATGGTGCCACTTACCCCTGCGCCTTAGGATGGCATGAAAACCTATAGTTGCGATTCTAAAAATTCTCTGGTGGCTACGTCACATCGTGGATTCACGTTGATAGAAATATTGGTTACATTGGCGATTGTCGCGATGCTCGCCTCAATGGCCATGCCGCTTGCCGAACTCAGTGTAAAACGTAGCCACGAACAAGACCTGCGTCGCAGCCTGCGCGAAATTCGTACGGCAATAGATGCATATAAACAAGCTGTAGATGAAGGGCGTATCCAAAAAATGGTCGGAACGTCGGGCTATCCAAAATCTTTAGAGTTGTTGGTAGAGGGCGTGGAGGATGCTAAAAGCCCCACAAAATCGCGTATTTATTTTTTGCGCCGCATTCCTCGAGATCCCTTTGTATCGGATACCAATCTCAAACCAGTCGAGACATGGGGAAAGCGCAGTTATGCTAGCCCGCCTGACGATCCCAAAACAGGCGACGATGTATTTGATGTGTATTCATTGCAAGCAGGCGTAGGGATCAATGGCATCCCCTATCGGGAGTGGTAAATGAAATATAAAGCTGGTTTTACCCTGATTGAATTGATTGTGGTGATGGTGATTGTTGCTTTATTGGCTTCCATCGTTGCGCCAAAATATATTCGTAACAGCGAGCGTGCAAAAGAAACCGTACTCAAAGAAAACTTGTTCGTCATGCGAGATGCTTTGCAGAAATATTATGGTGACAAAAATGAATATCCAGCTGAACTTGCTGATTTAGTGACTAAAAAATACCTGCGTAAAATCCCAGTTGATCCCATGACTGAAAATGATAAAACGTGGAAAGTCATTTCACCCGAAGCAGGGATAAAGGGGAATGTCTATGATGTTCGCAGCGGCGCGACGGGCAATGCCGCTGATGGCACACCCTATTCGGAATGGTGAACGTGCAACATTCTCAACAAGGTTTTACCTATTTGATGGCGTTATTCGCCGTTGCTATCGTGGGGTTGACCCTTGCCCTCACGGGGCAGGTCTGGCACACAGAAGTCCGTCGAGAAAAAGAAGTTGAGTTGCTATTTGTCGGGGGAGAATTCCGTCAGGCGATTCGACGCTACTACCAAAATAACGGGCAATATCCGCAGAGGCTGGAAGACTTGCTCAAAGACCCGCGCCAGCCCACGACAGTCCGATACCTCAGAAAAATATACCCCGATCCCATCACTGGTCAAAAAGATTGGGGCTTTGTTATGGGGCCCAATAGTGGCATTGTCGCCGTGCATAGTTTGTCGGATGCGATGCCTTTAAAATCAGCTGGATTTTCATTAGCAGATCAGGATTTTTTGGGTAAGAAAAAGTATTCGGAGTGGCAGTTCGCAGGCCTGCCTGTCGTGGTCAGATAGATCGGGTGAAGGCTGAATTTTGAGTCGATACGCCATGCTTTTTACTGCGCGTATCCAGCTCGTTAACGTTGAGGGAGGCTGCGACAGTCATTTCGCCGCTTCCCGCAAATTCACCCCTCACACATCACAAGTTCGATTGCCCACTCAGGCAACTCTTTGTTTAAAGCCCGTTGGGAATTATGTGCGTCATCTGACGCCTCTATTCCAGATTGATCAGAACATAGATGTCCATTTTTTTCAGCTAGCCTTCCTTTTCGAAAGTCAATCAAGCCAAGATGCGCTTTCATTCTTGCGGGTAGCGTTGGAAAAAATAGTGCGTGTGTGCTGATTGAAGATTAGGTCGATAAAGTAATTAATCTGTTATGATACATACGATTTTTAGAATGAAATCAATAGGGTTTGGGTGGCTCGCAGCGTTCAAAACTGCGGCGTGGTGGATCGTTGTGTTTGGGGGTGGATATGAGTAGGCTGAAATTAAAACGGTTGGCGCGGAAAATGGCGGTGATGTTATTGCTTGCTGTGGCGTTGCCTGCATATTCTGCGTGTATATCATATTTGCCATCTCCCAATCACACGATAACGTTCACTGGTTCGATGATTACAACGGTCAACGGAATTGCTCAGCCTGCTGCTGCTTCACCTGATAAATCGCATAATCCAATTATATTTGCGAGTGCGAGTCCGCTTGGTGCTGATATTTTTAAAGAGTGCAATGGCGTTTTTCCTTCTACGACAATAAGTTTTACCAAAGCGAATCGCTATGAAAACGCAGTATGGACTGGTCAATCTTCTAATGGGGTGATTACCGCGACGAAGACCATGGTGGCAACTGGAGTGCCTCCAGGCGCGACATCATATGTGTGGGTAGGAGGGGGAACGGCAACTTACGACATTCGGACTGGGTATTTTACGTTCCAAAAAAATCAGCATTTGTCTATTATGTCTATAGGTCCGTTGGGTCCAGTCAGGACGGGGATCAAGACGACGGGGAATGTTAGCGGAACCTGGCCAATATTGACTGCCTGCGATACAAAGAATCTAAATACAAAAGGTGGAGCAACATCGGGAAATTCTGATCAAGAAGCACCTGGTATTTGTCCACTTCAAAATACGGCATCTAGAGACCCAGTGGATTTAGCAAGCGGGTATTACTATGACACGCTGAAACTCATTGAAGTCAACGCTCCTGGAGTGCCATTGCAATTTGGGTTGAGTTATAACTCTGGAAGCTTGGGGGATGGCATAGTTGGTGTTGGTTGGCGACATTCATACCAATTCAAGCTTGATGATCTAGTAAGTTCTGTTTTAGTCGCCTGGCCAGATGGTCATGTTTCCTCATATCAGAGAAATGTGGGAGGGATATATACTGTAAACGGCTTTATCCCTGCTGCTGAAGGTTTGTTCAAGAATGCGAATCTTACCTATACACTGACTGATCGCAAGCAGCAAACGTATATTTTCGATTCGACTGGTAATTTGATTCGCACAATTGACCGAAATGGTTTCGTCAAAAATTTTGCATACCTTGCTGGTAAACTTGATCGTGTCACGGATGCCTTGTCAGGGCGTTTTCTACAATTCACCTACGATATCAATACTGGAAATGTAGCTTCCGTTGCTTCATCTGATGGAGAAGTGGTCTCGCTGACCTATGATTTGCCAACGGGCGATCTACTCCTTGTTAATGATGTGCTTGGTGGGACGACTTCCTTTACTTATGATACCAATCACCGTTTATTGACCAAGATGAATCCGCTTGGAGGGGGGGTGACCAACACCTATGATCCCGCGACAAGCAAGGTTTCTACACAGGATGATGGATTGTTAACGACCCCGCTGGAGTCTTTTGCCTATGCTACTGATGCAGTGACTGGTGGGACTTCAATGTCTTATGGCAATCGCAACGGGTCAACCAATAGCTATAATTTTGATGCTAGTTGCCATCTGGTCTCCCAAACGGATCCACATAGTGGGAGAGAGTCCCGCTTATTTGATCCTGCGACTGGTCAGCAGACCTCTTATACGGATCCACTTAACAATCAGACAAGATTTACTTATGATTCGGCAGGTTATATCCTTTCCCGCACGGATGCGACAGGCAAGATTGCCAGCAACACCTACGATGCGGCACATAACATTGTTAGCAGTACCGACGAGGCAGGTAATGTCACCAGCATGACCTATGGGTTGAACCATCAGATGCTTAGCAGAACCGAGCCAAGTGGCAAAGTGACGACCTATACCTACAATGCACAAGGGTTGCTCGCAACCATGACAGTACCCAACGGTGGGGTGACCAGCTATACCTACGACCTGCAAGGCAACCTCGTCAGCAAGCTCGCACCATCAGGCTTGACCACCACCTATACCTACGATGCAGCAGGTCGTGTATTGACCGCCTCCCAAGGTGTTGGCAAGGTTTGGGCTTGGACATATGACCTGAAAGGTAATGTGCTGACCGAAACCAACCCAGTGGGGGCGGTCACCGCCTACACTTATGACGTGCTGGGTCGAATGGACAGCAAGACAATGCCCAACGCTGGCATTATTGGGTATTTTTATGATGCGAACAATAACCTGATCAGCGTGATTGACCCATTGGGTGGATTCTCCGATTACGCCTACGATGCAGACGACAAGCTGATCAGCATCACTGACCCCATGGGGCGCGTCACGACCCTGACCCGCGATGCCAAGGGCAGAGTGACCAGCACCATCAAACCGTTGGGGAACACACGCACCTTAAGCTATGATGCAGCGGACAACCTGATCAGCGTTCGCGACGCACTGGGCAACGCGCAAAGTATGGCCTACGACAGCCTGCGCCGTCTGACATCCTCGACCAATGTGCTCGGCAGCATTGCTTCTCAAACATTCGATGTCAACGGCAACCGACTGAGTTTTACCGATACCAAAGGCAATGTCACCAGTTTTACCTATGATGTGGTCAATCGCATCACGCGGGTCACCACCGCCGATGGTGGTGCAGTGAATTACACCTACAACACGCTTGATCAGGTGGCGACAGCGACCAACGCACGGGGGCAAGTAGCAAGTTACACTTACGACCTAGCAGGTCGCCTGACCTCCATGGTCGACCCAGCGGGTACGATTACCCTGACTTATGACGCCAATGGCAATGTGTTGACGGTAGCCGATGCGACAGGGACGTTGAGTTACAGCTACGATGCGGTGAACCGCAAGATCAGTCACACCGATGCCTTCGGTAATGTCATCGCCTATGCCTACGATGCGGCGGGCAACCTGACCAGCCTGACCTACCCTGGCGGCAAGGTAGTGAGCTATGCATATGACCTGAACAACCGCATGACCACCGTAACCGACTGGTCTGGTCACATCACCCGCTACACCTACAACGCGAATGGCGAAATGACCGCCATTGCTCGCGCCAACTTAACCAGTGCAGCACTTGGCTACGATGTGAACGGCCAACTAACCACGCTGGCGGAAACCTTCCCGCTGGTCGCCAATAATTATTCAGTCGTGTATGCCTACGACCCCAATGGCAACATCACCTCAGAAACGATGACTCCTGCACCCGCAGCGGCCAATGTTGCCGCGATGGCAATGACCTATGGAGCAGACAACCGTCTGTCCATCGTGAATGCGCTGCCCATCACCTTTGATGCCGATGGCAACATGACGGGGGGCGTACTGGGTGGCGTTGCCGCCACCTTCGCCTACAGTGCCCGCTCACACTTAACTGGCGTGGGAACCAGTAGCTATATTTACAACGCGATGGGCAATCGTATCTCCGCGAGCAATGCGGCCGTGGTCACCCGCTATGTGGTTGACCCGAATGCCTCGTTGCTGCGCGTGCTGATGGAGACCAGCTCCACGGGAGTCCCAATCGCCTATTACGTGTATGGGGCAAGCGGATTGATCAGCCGCGAAGATGCTGCACTCGCCTACCGCACCTACCACTATGACCTGCGCGGCAGCACGGTGAAACTGGCCGATGCCACAGGTGTGGTCACCGACACCTACAACTATGGGGTCTATGGCGAGGCATTGCCCAGCACGGGTGTTACGCCGAATCCGTTCCGATACAACGCCCGCGACGGCGTGATGACCGAGCCGAATGGCTTGTATTACATGCGCGCCCGCTACTACTTGCCAGAGCTCAAACGCTTCGTCAATCGCGATGTGCTGCTGGGGGATATCACCGACTCCCTGACGCTGAATCGGTTTGCGTATGTGAATGGGAATCCGATTGGGTTTGTGGATCCGAGTGGCTATTTTGCGTCAACTGGGCGAGTGTACGCTTTGCCCAATGAGAATAGCACACCACCAACTACGAAAACTGATCCTAGTTGTATGGCAATTTGTTATGGACGCACTTGGTCCAGAGGTGATTGTGAAATCTGTGGTGGGGTAGCTGGAAAAGACAAGGACATAGCTATTCGTCAAAAGTGCGAGTCGCAGTGCCAAGTTTCCGCAAATACTCCCCCACTGGAATTTGATCAGGAGAAAATACGTAAAAATATTGAAAGACAGTTAGAGATGAACCTGCCTAAGAAGCCGCCGCCACCAAGGGGTGATGGCGGTGGCGTAAGAGGCTAGCGTCAAGATTATGAGCATAACTGGGGGCAGGCCACAGTTATGCAGAATCCGTACAAAATAATCATCAAACCAGTTTTGTAGGCAAGCTAGCCTATGGCAATCGCACACATTTAAAGAGCGTGAGTCATTAGGTAATCCAGCATTTTGCAAGAACTTTCGGTTGTTTGCTGCACAAAACACCGAAAGCTCCGCGATTAAATTTAATTTAAGTACCACCTCCACTCAGTGGAGAAGAAAACCAAAATCCCCTTTTGCCAAATTTTTAATGGACGGAGCAACCATGACCATGCACCTTATCAAACACCTGATTATCTTGGCAGCCCTTATTTTTAGTCCTGTGGTGGGGGCAGTGACCTATGCTTATGACAATCTTAATCGCCTAACGTCCGTGGTGGTGAGCAGCAGCGTGTCGCAAACCAACACTTATGATGCGGCGGGCAATATACTCAACATCACAGCGACGAGCTTGCCTCCGCAAAGAATTTTATTTGGCGCAGCTCCCATGATAGCGGTGGGTGGAACGGGTGTGGTAACAGCAACAGCCACGTCAGGATTGCCTGTTAGTTTTACCAGCAGTACACCAACCATTTGTTCTATCGTAGGCAGTACTGTCACAGGCGTTGCAGCGGGTTCGTGCATTATTTTAGCCAATCAAGCGGGCAATGCCAGCTTCCAAATTGCGTCACAAACCAACCAAATTATTCCCGTGAAATTGAATCAAATCATTACCATTGGTTTGGTGCCAACAATTACGGTGGGCAGTATTGGCACCATGACCGCAACATCTAATTCAGGGCTGGCGGTGAGCTTATCCAGCCTCACGCCCACTATTTGCTCGGTAGTGGGTAATACGGTTGTCGGTGTTGCGGTGGGGACTTGTACCATTGCAGCCAATCAGGTAGGCAATGCCACTTACAAGGCAGCAATTCAAGTAACGCAAAATATCAGTGTGGGTGCAGCTCCGACCATCACGCTAAGTCCGTCCACGCTGACTTTCGTCGCCCGCAATATCGGCAACCCCAGCACCGCGCAAGTTGTGACTCTGACCAACACGGGTGTGACGTTGTTGAACATCAGCAGTATTCTCACCACGGGTGACTTTGCCCGTACCACCACCTGTGGCGCAACGTTAGCAGCAGGCACAAGTTGCACCATCAGCGTCATTTTCACCGCCACTGCGGTAGGTGCTAGGACAGGCAGTGTTACAGTTCTCAGTACGGCTGCAACGAGCCCAAATGTCATTTTACTCACAGGCACAGGAAAGGCTACTTACGCTGACTTCAATGGAGATGGCAAGTCCGACATGTTGTGGCGGAACCCGATCACTGGAGTAGATGCGATTTGGATAATGAATGGCACTACTTTGGTCAGCAATACAGCCATTACGACTGTGCCCGCACCGTGGGCAGTTGCAGGGATGGGAGACTTTAATGGCGATGGCAAGTCGGATATTGTTTGGCGGAATCCTGTTTCTGGAGCAGATGCGCTTTGGTTAATGAACGGCACCACTTTGTTAAGCAATACGGCCATTTCAACCGTCCCTGGTTCGGTGATGATCGCAGGGGTGGGGGACTTTAATGGTGATGGTATGTCGGACATTCTGTGGCGCAACCCAACCACAGGGGCAGATGCAATGTGGTTAATGAATGGCAGCACCTTGCTCCGCAATGTTGCAATTACTACGGTTCCTGCCCCATGGTTTATTGCAGGCACAGGAGACTTCAATGGAGATGGTAAGTCAGATATTTTGTGGCGCAATCCCACTTCTGGGGTAAATGCGATTTGGATAATGAATGGCATCACTATGGTCAGCAATACGGCAATCACAACTGTCCCTGCCCCATGGGTCATTGCAGGCACGGGAGACTTCAACGGTGATGGTAAATCGGATATTTTGTGGCGCAATCCCGTTTCTGGGGTGAATGCGATATGGTTAATGAACGGTAGCACTTTGCTAAGTAATACTGCCATTTCAACCGTCGCTGTATCCGTGATGGTCGCGGGTGTGGGTGACTATAACGGCGATGGTAAATCTGACATTGTGTGGCGCAACCCAACCACAGGCACGGATGCCATCTGGCTGATGAATGGCGTGACTTTGCTCAAAAATGGTGCGGTTGGAACTGTTCCATTGCCTTGGGCTTTGGTGAAATAAGGGGGGTGGACAACCCCAAAGCCGCACAAGTAAGCCCCATCGTTCTCTGCGGCACTAAGTGAATGTTTTTGCTGGTGCCCTTGAGATTGCAAGGTGATTTGCTGATACAATTCCGCACGTTGTAAATGGTTAAATCGCAAGGGGTTGCCAAAACGACCATGAGAGTTGAGTTGGATCTTGGTTAGCGATTCGCCACGGTGAGTTTCACTTGCTGTCATTGCAGCAAAACTATGGTTGTTATTTGAAAATTTTTAGGAAGAGGGAAATATGCGTTCTTATCTTGTTCGTTTATTCGCGCTATTGGGGCTGTTGATCTCCTTTTCTTCGCAGTCAATAGCCGCATCAGCGCAACCCTCTGTGGCACCGCCGAATCCTGACTTTGTTCAGTATATTGCGAATCCGCAAGCCTTTCACCCCTTGCTCCAAGGCGTTTCTGGTGTGAACGCAACAGGTCATCTACCTTCGCCTATAGATCGTTCCCATATGACTGGCAAGCAGCCTATCGTAAAAAGCAATCTTATGATGGGCGGACCTGGAAACGTGTCAGTTTCACCAATTGCCTTCGATCTTCGCACGACGGGCTTCGTATCACCCGTTAGAGATCAAGGGGCATGTGGTTCATGCTGGACTTTTGGTAGCACAGGCTCACTGGAATCAAATATGCTTGTGGCTGCATCAGGCGTGCCCGATTTCTCGGAAAATCACCTTAATGTGCGACATGGTTTTGATTGGGCACCTTGTGCGGGTGGGAATTCTGATATATCAACTGCCTATATGACTCGGTGGGGAAATGTCCCAGCCTATGCTGCGGGGCCCGTATATGAAACAGATGATCCCTATACCAGCACAGTCGCTACATCTATTGCGGGTCTTTCCCCTCGTCGCCATCTGCAAGAAGTTTTACATTTACCAAACAGATTAAACGCAACGGATAACGCGAATTGGAAGTATGCACTTCAAACCTATGGTGCTGCCTACATTTCCTATCATTCTGAACTGCAAGGCTATACCAATTCCGTTTATTGGAATAGTGCTACAAGTGCCTATTATTACAATGGCGCGCTAGCGGGCAATCACGCTGTCACCTTGATTGGGTGGGACGATAATTATGCTGCCAGTAATTTTAGTACTCCACCACCTGGGAATGGCGCATTCATATTGAAGAATAACTGGGGAACTTTATGGGGTGCAGCAGGATACTTCTATGTTTCTTATTATGATTTGTCGTTGGCGAATGCGACCGTTTTTGTCAACCCACAATCAGCGACAAATTACACGAGATCCTATTCCTACGACCCATTTGGTCAAGTCGGCACGATGGGTTATGGTACGGCCAGTGCATGGGGGAGCAATGTGTTTACTTCTGTTGCGGGTGAAACGTTGCAGGCAGTTAGTTTTTATACCTCAGCCCTTAACTCTGGATATGAGGTTTCTATCTACACCAATGTGCTCACCGATCCCTCAACGGGGGTGCTCGAAGGTGGAGCCGTTAATACCATAGGGACAACCCCTTATGCGGGATATCATACTGTGACGCTGTCGCGCCCCGTGACGCTGGTAGCGGGTCAGAAATTTGCAGTGGTCGTGAAATTTACCACGCCAGGATATAACTTTCCCATACCAACAGAAGGCAGGTACATTGGATACGATAGTGCTGCCACCGCTTTGCCTGGGGAAAGTTATATCAGCTCGACGGGAGTCACGTGGACAGAAACCTCGGCAGGAGCCAATCCTTACAATGTCAATATCAGGGCATTTACACAGTCCGTCAACTATACAGTAACGCCATCTGCGGGTGTCAATGGAACGATAACACCAGCGACTCCTATCGCCGTGAGCTCAGGCTCAACAGCGATATTCACCGTGACGCCATCAGCAGGTTACGGTGCCGTCATGGGAGGGACGTGCGGTGGAACTTTAAATGGAAGCACTTTTACGACGAATCCAGTTATGGGGGCGTGTACAGTTAGTGCAACGTTTGCATTGACCACGAATCAAGCCATAGGTGCAATCAGTTTCTTGCCCGCCACGTTGGTTGCAGGAGGTGCTACTACTGTCAGCGCGGCGGCATCATCTGCTCTTCCTGTTACCTTCTCCTCCCTTACACCCACAATTTGTTCGGTTGTTGGCAATACGGTTAGAGGCGTTGCGGTGGGAAGTTGCAGTATTGCAGCCAATCAAGCGGGGAATGCGACTTTTGCAGCGGCTCCGCAAGTGATTCAAAATATCCCTGTCAGCATAGGCAGTCAGATCATTAGTTTCGGTGTCGCCCCTGCCATCGCGGTGGGAGGCACGGGAGTTGTTCTGGCTAGTGGCGGAGCTTCGGGTAATGCCGTTACTTTCACCAGCACCACACCTGCTGTATGTACTGTACTTGGCAATGTTGTGACGGGTGTTGCGAATGGTATTTGTACCATTGCGGCCAATCAGGCAGGTTCAGTCTCATATACTGCGGCACCACAGGTGGTGCAGAACATTATGATCAACATTCCCGCCCCGACGGGGGTTGTTGCTACAGCAGGAAATGCTCAGGCGACGCTGAGCTGGGTTGCTTCAGCAGGTGCAACCAGCTACAAGGTGTATTGGTCAACAGCAGCGGGATTCACGCCTTTGACCGCAATGGGCAGTGTCGCGGGTGTAGTTGGTACTTCTACGGTGGTGACGGGGCTGGTTAATGGCACCAAGTATTTCTTTATTGTTACGGCGGTAAATGCGGTAGGTGAAAGTGCTCCCAATGCCAAAGTGAGTGGTACCTTTACAGATGGTGCAGAAAATGGCTTGGGTGCCTGGGTCGTAGGTGTTCCTTGGGGTAAGTCAACGACCGCCTTTCACACTGGTGTGACTGCATTCACTGACAGCCCATTAGGAAATTATGCGAATAATGCTAGCACCTCGTTGGCACTCGCAGCGCCACTTGATTTCAGTCAGGCGGTCAATCCCATACTGACTTTCTGGCACCAATACACATTGGAAAGTGGTTTTGATTATGGTTATGTGGAGGTGTCCACAGATGGCGGCACGATTTGGAGTACACCATTGGCTACATATAGCGGTGCACTTGCCGCATGGACGCAGGTTTCAATCAATTTAAGTGCTTACATTGGTCAACCTGCGGTAAAAATTCGCTTTAGATTGATAAGCGATTACAGTATCGCGTACGATGGCTGGTATGTGGACGATATCAGTATTAGTGGTGTTCTCTCGCAAGCTTCAGCAACCCCTATGCCGCCTCTAGCAATCCAAACAATCACCTTTGGTGCTGCACCTGCACTCATGGCGGGAGGCACAGGCTTGGTTTCTGCGACAGGTGGTACATCGGGCAATCCTGTAATCTTCACTTCTCTCACACCCACAATTTGTTCGGTTGTTGGCAGTACGGTTAGAGGCGTTGCGGTGGGGAGTTGCAGCATTGCAGCCAATCAAGCGGGGAGTGCGACTTTCGCAGCGGCTCCGCAAGTGATTCAAAATATCCCTGTCAGCATAGGCAGTCAGGTCATTAGTTTTGGTGCCGCGCCAGCTATAGCGATGGGAGGCACGGGAGTTGTTCTGGCTAGTGGCGGAGCTTCGGGTAATGCCGTTACTTTCACCAGCACCACACCTGCTGTATGTACTGTACTTGGCAATGTTGTGACGGGTGTTGCGAATGGTATTTGTACCATTGCGGCCAATCAGGCAGGTTCAGTCTCATATACTGCGGCACCACAGGTGGTGCAGAACATTATGATCAACATTCCCGCCCCGACGGGGGTTGTTGCTACAGCAGGAAATGCTCAGGCGACGCTGAGCTGGGTTGCTTCAGCAGGTGCAACCAGCTACAAGGTGTATTGGTCAACAGCAGCGGGATTCACGCCTTTGACCGCAATGGGCAGTGTCGCGGGTGTAGTTGGTACTTCTACGGTGGTGACGGGGCTGGTTAATGGCACCAAGTATTTCTTTATTGTTACGGCGGTAAATGCGGTAGGTGAAAGTGCTCCCAATGCCAAAGTGAGTGGTACCTTTACAGATGGTGCAGAAAATGGCTTGGGTGCCTGGGTCGTAGGTGTTCCTTGGGGTAAGTCAACGACCGCCTTTCACACTGGTGTGACTGCATTCACTGACAGCCCATTAGGAAATTATGCGAATAATGCTAGCACCTCGTTGGCACTCGCAGCGCCACTTGATTTCAGTCAGGCGGTCAATCCCATACTGACTTTCTGGCACCAATACACATTGGAAAGTGGTTTTGATTATGGTTATGTGGAGGTGTCCACAGATGGCGGCACGATTTGGAGTACACCATTGGCTACATATAGCGGTGCTCTTGCCGCATGGACGCAGGTTTCAATCAATTTAAGTGCTTACATTGGTCAACCTTCGGTAAAGATTCGCTTTAGATTGATAAGCGATTTCAGTATCGCGTACGATGGCTGGTATGTGGATGATATTAGTATTAGTGGTGCTGCAACGGTAGTCTCTACAACGCCTATGGCGAGTCAAACGATTATCTTCGGTGCTGCACCTGCAATCATGGTGGGTGGAGTAGGGGGGGTTTCTGCAACTGGCGGCGCATCAGGTAATCCCGTTACCTTCACCTCTCTCACGCCCACAATTTGTTCAGTTGTTGGCAATACCGTTACAGGCATTGCGGTGGGGAGTTGCAGCATTGCTGCCAATCAGGCGGGAAATTCTACATTTGCCGCAGCATCTCAAGTGACTCAAAATGTCAATATTGGCGTTGCTTCGATCATGACCGTTACGCCTTCCACACTTAATTTTCCCGCTCGTAACATAGGTAACCCCAGTGCCGCGCAAGTCGTGACTCTGACCAACTCAGGCAGCACAGTGTTAAGTATTGCGGGGATCCTCACAACAGGTAATTTTGCCCATACCACCACCTGCGGAACAGCACTGGCTGTAGGTGCAAGTTGCACCATTAGTGTCAGCTTCACCGCCTCGGCGGTAGGGGCTAGAACGGGTAGTGTTACAGTTTCTAGCACAGCTGTAACAAGCCCGAATGTCATCACGCTCACAGGTACAGGAAAAGCTGCCTATGCTGATTTTAATGGTGACGGCAAGTCCGACCTGCTGTGGCGCAATCCAAGTTCTGGAGTCGATGCGATTTGGATAATGAATGACACAACTTTGGTCAGTAATACAGCCATTGCGACTGTGCCCGCACCGTGGGCTATTGCAGGGATGGGAGACTTTAATGGTGATGGCAAGTCTGATATTTTGTGGCGTAACCCCGTTTCAGGGGCGGATGCGATTTGGTTAATGAGCGGCACCACTTTGTTAAGTAATACGGCAATTTTAACCATCCCTGTCTCCGTGATGATTGCGGGTGTAGGAGACTTTAATGGTGATGGCAAGTCGGATATATTGTGGCGCAACCCAACCTCAGGGGCAAATGCAATTTGGTTAATGAATGGCACCACTTTAGTCAGTAATATGGCCATTGCAACTGTCCCCGCCCCATGGTTAATTGCAGGAACAGGGGATTTTAATGGGGATGGTAAGTCTGATATTTTGTGGCGCAACCCAACTTCTGGAGCCGATGCAATTTGGTTAATGAATGGTGCCACCTTAGTCAGCAATACGGCAATCACAACCGTTCCTGCGCCATGGGGAGTTGCAGGCACGGGAGATTACAATGGGGATGGCAAGTCGGATATTTTGTGGCGCGACTCAACGACAGGGGGCGATGCGATTTGGTTAATGAACGGCACCACTTTGCTAAGTAATACTGCCATTTCAACCGTTTCTGTCTCCGTGATGATCGCGGCTGAGGGAGACTTTAATGGCGATGGCTCGTCCGATATTGTGTGGCGCAATCCAACTACAGGCGCGGATGCCATTTGGCTAATGAATGGTGTGACATTGCTCAAAAATGGCGCGATTTCAACCGTTCCCTCACCTTGGGCTTTGGCGAAATAAGGGATCGACCACTTCGGGCTATGCAAGAAAATTCTCCTGATTTGTTGAAGCTGAAAGGAGCCGTTTTACATCGTGAGTACGGATTTTCGTACTCACGGTAAAAATGAAAGTTGTCCGGAAGCCCGAATCTTAAGCTCATTGAAATTGGGTTAATGGTAAACTCTCAAAAGTTTATCACTATGCCCACGTTGTACGTTATGCGGTTCCGTCTCAAACCCGTTGTGTTCTCGTTATTTTGCGCCTTTGCGTACTTGCCCACCGCCAGTGCGGATACGTTACGCCTGCGCTTAGACCACACGTTTCATACGCTACCTGAGCCGCTACAAGGTACAACTGCTTTTGTCTCAGCGGATTATTTGGAAAGTCGGCAGAAAGATCAAATTGAAGCAACAGGGCATGTGGTATTGCGCAAGCTGGGGCAGGCGGTATACACGGATCATTTATTGTATTTTCAAAATACGCATGATTTGGAAGCGACAGGTTCCGTGCGCCTAGAACAGCCTAATAGTGTGTTGAGCGGCCCTCACCTAAAGTTGAACTTGGATACCAGTGCTGGCACGCTGGATCAGCCGCAATTTTATTTTGCGGAAAATGCAGCACGCGGCGCGGCCGATGTACTCACTTTGCAAGATCGTCAGCATTACACCCTAGAAAATGCCAGTTATACGACATGTCCCGTCAATCAACCTGATTGGCAAATGACCATGGGGGAACTGGAAATTGATCGCGATTTGCAGGTGGGCGTGGCGCACAACGCGTGGGTCACCTTTATGGGCGTTCCCCTTTTGTACTCACCTTGGATGGATTTTCCGTTAAACGATCAGCGTAAATCGGGATTTTTAGCCCCTATTTTTGGCGGCACCACCAAAGGCGGGACGGAAATAACCCTACCTTACTATTGGAATATTGCGCCTAATTATGATGCCACCTTGTCGCCGCGTATTATCAGCAAGCGTGGCGTGCAGTTCAATAATGAATTTCGCTATTTAGCCCCCCGTTTTAGCAGCGAAGTGCGCCTAGATGTGTTGCCCTCAGATGCGATGGCGAATCGAACGCGTGCCCGTGTTTCATTAAAGCATCAACAAGCTTTATTTGATGGGGCAAGTGGTTTTATCAATTTTAATCATGTTGGCGATGACGCATATTTCCGCGATCTAGCTGATACGGTGAATGTGACCTCGCAAGTCAACTTATTGCAAGATGCGGGGGTGGTTTATAGTGGTGGGTGGTGGAATGCCGTGGCACGGGTGCAACGTTATCAAACCTTGCAAGATCCCCTCTCGCCGATAGCCGTGCCTTATGCTCGCTTGCCACAAATTACGGTGAGTGGACAGAAAAACTTTGGCGAAATAAAGACCGATATGAAAGGGGAATTCGTCGATTTTAGTCACCCCACGGCATTGAATGCGCGCCGTTTAGTGTTTAATCCCAGTGTCAGTTATCCTTTGATCAGTCAGCCAGCTTTTTATGTCACACCTAAGTTAGGCATACATAGCACCCATTATCAGATGGGAGCAAATAATGCAACGGGTTCACCCAATGCATCGCGCACCTTGCCGATACTGAGTGTGGATAGCGGGATGGCATTTGAGCGTGGCTGGAATTTGTTTGGGCGAGATTATTTGCATACGCTGGAGCCTCGTGCTTTTTATGTTTTTATTCCCTACCAAAATCAAAGTCTGTTGCCGAACTTTGATACGGCACAAGCAGACTTCAGCTTTACACAGATGTTTGCGGAAAATCGATTTTTCGGTAATGACCGTATTGGCGATGCCAATCAGATGACATTGGCGATGACATCGCGACTACTGGATCAGGACAATGGTTCGGAACGGTTGAAAGTGACGCTAGGGGAACGGTTTAGCTTTGCGCCGCCACAAGTCAATCTGGTTGCCCCAACATCAAATACGGGAAAATCTGACATCTTGTTGGCGGTAGCGGGTCAAGTTGATCAAGCATGGTCGATGGACAGTGAATTTCAGTTTGACCCCAATCAATCGCATACGCAACGTTATAACATTGCTGCTCGCTACCGTCCTGAGCCAGGGAAAACGCTAAACTTTGGTTATCGTTTCACCCGAAACAGCCTAGTGGGTACACTCGTTCCAAATGGGACAACCGTGTATACGCCTATTGGAGGTCTGCGTCAGGTGGATTTTTCTATGCAATGGCCCTTGACAGGCCATTGGCATGCGGTAGGACGCTGGAACTACTCTTTCCAAGAAGGGCGCATTTTGGATTCTATCGGTGGGCTTGAGTATAATGAAAGCTGTTGGACATTCCGCTTTGTAGGACAACGTTTTACCACCGCCACGCAACAAACCAATACAGGATTTTTTGTGCAACTGGAACTGAACGACTTGGTGAAGGTCGGTTCGGATCCCTTGGTGATGCTCAAGCGTAGCGTGCCAGGATACGTTAAAACGAATGAAAAACCGAATACCCTCACAACGGAAGTGTTGCGTTAATAATGAAAGAGATCAATGATAATCAATAAGTTAATGCTGTTTTGTGGCTTGTTAGTACTGCCTTTAGTTCAGGCTGCTGAGGTGTCCCGTACGAAAATGGATCCGCAACATCAGGTTGCCGTGATTGATACGGTGGTTGCGGTAGTCAATTCCGACGTGATTACCCGTTATGAATTGAATGAAAAAGTACAGATGGCGGTGAAGCAACTGACCAAGCAAGGTACTGCGCTCCCGCCTGCTGACTTGTTGGAAAAACAAGTATTGGAGCGCATGATTAGCGAAATGCTACAACTGCAATTCGCCAATGAAACTGGCATTCGGGTTGATGAGGCACAATTAGATTTATCCATCAAGCGTATTGCTCAGCAAAATAACTTTGCGAATGTCGCTGACTTTCAGGCGAAACTGGAAAGCGAAGGGATAGAGTGGAAAAAATTTCGTGAGGAAATACGTAATGAGCTGATTTCGACGCGTATTCGTGAACGCGAAGTGGAAAGTAAAATCGTGATTAGTGACAGTGAAGTCGATAATTTTCTCGCTAATAAGCGCAAAATGGGCTTGGTGACAGAAGAATTTCATCTGGCGCATATTCTTGTATTGGTTCCAGAGCAAGCCAGCGCGGACAAGATTCAAGTCAGTCGTAGTCGTGCCGATCAAGCCTTTAATCAGTTACAGGGTGGAGCAGATTTTGCTCAAGTGGCGGCGAGTTTTTCGGATGCGAAAGATGCTTTGAAGGGTGGTGATTTGGGGTGGAGATCCAGTGATCGTCTCCCACCACAATTTCTAGATTTATTGCGACAGCTCAGTGCAGGACAAAATACACCAGTGATTCGTAGTCCGAGTGGTTTTCATATTTTCAAAATGCTGGAAAAGCGCAGCGGCGAAGTGCCTGTGGTCATTACACAAACGCATGCTCGGCATATCCTGATTAAAACCAGCGAAATTATGTCTGATGTGGACGCGAAAAAACGCATCATGGAGATCAAAGCGCAGATTGATCAAGGAACTGATTTTGCGGAGCAAGCTAAGCGTTATTCAGAAGATGGTAGTGCGCAAAAAGGCGGTGACTTGGACTGGTTGTCGCCTGGTCAAACCGTGCCTGAGTTTGATGAGCTGTTGAATAAATTGAAAATTAACGAAGTGGGTGTGGTGCAAACGCAATTTGGCTGGCATTTGATCAAAGTATTGGAACGTCGTAGCACCGATGTCAGCATACAACAACAGCGTCAACAAGCCCGCATCACCATTGGCACGTTTAAATCCGACGAACAATATCAAGACTGGATACGCCAATTGCGTGACCGCGCTTTTATTGAGTATCGCTTGGAAGAAGCGCAATGAACCATGCGCCACTGGTGATTACGGCTGGCGAGCCTGCAGGGGTGGGTGCGGAATTGTGCGTACAACTCGCAGCAATGGGACACGATTTGGTGGTCATTGGTGACAAATCCTTGTTGCAACAACGGACGGCGCAATTAGGCATCGCCTTGTCTATGGAAGATTGGTCAGCTAATAGCATCGCCAAACCCCACACCTTACGCGTGATTCATGTGCCATTAGCCGTACCCTCCCAAGCGGGTGTGTTGGATAAAGCCAATAGTCACTACGTGTTAGCGATCTTGAGTCGCGCCATTCAAGGCTGTCAATCAGGCGAATTTGCGGGTATGGTGACAGCCCCGCTGCACAAGGGCATCATCAACGACGCAGGCATACCCTTCACGGGGCACACGGAATTTCTTGCCCAACAAACCCATACCCACCGCGATGTGATGATGTTGGTCGGTGGCGGCATGCGAGTGGCATTAGCCACCACGCATTTGCCGTTGAAAGACGTGGCGGCAGCGATTACCGCGCCCTTGTTGGAAGAAGTGTTGCGCATTCTCGATCACGATTTGCGCGTGCGTTTTGGTTTTACCTCCCCGCGCATTCTGGTCGCGGGACTCAATCCACACGCGGGTGAAGGTGGTTATTTGGGGCATGAAGAGTTGGACGTGATGATTCCGTTGCTGGATAAATTGCGCGCCGAAGGCATGAATGTCAGCCAGCCCTTGCCCGCCGATACCCTGTTCACCCCGCACAAACTCGCGCAATGTGACTGTATTTTGACCATGTACCATGACCAAGGCTTGCCCGTGTTGAAGCACGCTAGTTTTGGGGGCGGCGTAAACGTCACACTGGGGCTGCCGATCATTCGCACCTCGGTTGACCACGGCACGGCTTTAGATTTGGCGGGCACGGGCAATGCAGATTGCGGCAGTTTGTTAGCCGCCATTGAATTGGCGACGCAGATGATTGCGCATGAACGGAGTTATTGTGCATAAAGCCAAGAAAAAATTCGGACAGAATTTCCTGATTGATCAAAATATTATTGCGGACATCATCGCCGCGATTGCCCCGCAAGCCGCAGATAATATGGTTGAAATTGGCCCTGGGCTGGGCGCATTAACGACACCTTTGCTCAAGCATTTGGATCATTTGCATGTGGTCGAAATTGACCGCGACATCATCACTCGACTGGAAAACAACTACTCCGCGAGCAAATTGACCATACATGCGGGTGATGCGTTGAAGTTTGATTTTGTCAGTTTGGGCTCGCCCCTGCGCATTGTGGGTAATTTGCCCTATAACATTTCCTCGCCGCTGTTGTTCCATTTTGCCCAATACCGCGAACGCATTACCGACATGCACTTTATGCTGCAAAACGAAGTCGTGGATCGCATGGTGGCGGAACATGACACGCCTGCCTATGGACGCTTGTCTGTGATGTTGCAATATCGTTTCGATATGGAAAAACTGTTGGACGTGCCGCCTGACTCCTTCCGCCCTGCGCCCAAAGTGGATTCTGCGATTGTGCGCATGATTCCCCGCAGCGAGGACAATATTTTCGTCAAAAACGAAGCGCATTTTTCGGCAATAGTAGCGGCGGCATTTGGGCAACGGCGCAAAACCTTGCGCAATACTTTGCGTGCCTATTTAACCGAGAGTGACTTTGCCGCACTGGATATTGACCCGCAACGTCGTGCAGAAACGCTGAGCGTGTTGGAATTTATCAAAATTGCGAATTACCCTAAAACGGGTGCGCCAACCTAATGCCTCGCCGTCTATATGCGATGAATAAGTATTTCGGGCTTTTATTGCTTTCACTGTTTTTAATGTCACTTGCTCAAGCAAGTGAGGAGGCCGACATCTTTAAAGTCAGTGGCCTGGCGGTGTTGGGCATGACTTATTCAACCGAAAAAAATGCCGACTTTTCTTCTGGTATAGATCATCCTAACGGTGCTGGCAGTACGCGTTTGTATGATTTCTGGGGGGATAGTCGTTTGATGGTTCAGTTGGATGGTACGCTCACGCCCACTTTTTCGACGATGTTGCAACTGACTGCCGAGCATCGGTACAACAATAGCTTCGTACCTCATGTCACAGAAGCGGCTCTCCGATGGCAAATCGCGCCCAATGCAGGGTTGCGCATAGGCCGCCAACCCTTTCTGACCTTTTTGGTACCCGACGACACCGTCGCATGGGTGCGTCCTACGACCGAAATTTATCAAACAGGCTTGCTCAACTTATATGATGGCGCAGAGCTCAGCGTCAAGCATCAGTTTGGTGGAGCCTTGTTGACCGCCCAAGGCTATGTCGGGGCGGTACAGTATCCTATCCCTGGTGACTTGGATATCCGCCTAAATAACTTAAGGGGATTGAATCTGTTAGCCAAGTTTGGTGATACGACCTTGAGAGCATCGCATATTCGAGGTCGCCTCACGATG
Source organism: Gallionella sp. (assembly GCA_028688275.1). Classification (GTDB taxonomy): domain Bacteria; phylum Pseudomonadota; class Gammaproteobacteria; order Burkholderiales; family Gallionellaceae; genus Gallionella. The sequence continues at coordinate 52,750 of JAQTYN010000014.1, forward strand.
CATAGTCCAGGTCTAGATCAAGCCTTTGCTCTGTTGCGTACTATGCCAGGGGGAAATGGATTGGCGGACTATTACCAAGTACAGGCTGCTCCGACACAGCACACGAGTTTGGCGTATTGCTATAACAGCCCAGCAGGATACTTTCTGGCCGAGTGGTCACAATTCACCACGGGCGAAAGCATTGTTGCCGACTCGACGCAAGGTCATTTGACAGCGGGTTACCATTTGGGGAAATTTACGCCTTTCGTTACTTTAGCGGGCAAACAAGCCGATAAAGTCACGCATCACCAGAATCCGATTTTGAATGCTTTATTTGCCAATCGTAAGATTGGGCAGAAAAGTGCGGTGATTGGGACGCGCTGGAATTTCGCTCCACAGACAAACTTTAAGATGCAATACGACTACGTGATCAACAGTGCGGGGTCTATGGGAACGTTGGGCAATCAACAGCCTACCTTTTTACCTGGCGGGCATTATCGTTTGATTTCGGCAGCGTTAGAGCACGATTTTTAGTCACATCTTGGAATTATTCCTGCATATAGACCTTAAAAAATCGCACACTTTTGGTGTGCGATTTCGTTGGTATGTTCCTACTTTTTGATGGCAGGCGGGTGTTATCGTTTCTTTGGGCGACCCGTACGGATGGTTTCCAGTCCAGCAAGTGCAAGCTCTAATTCTGCTGAGCTCATATTTGACAAGGCTTGCAAGCCTGCGCGCAACACTTCACTCTTTTTCACATGTCGCCCTTCCTTGAGGCAAGCGGCTTTGATGTCTTCTATCTTTTGATATTCGTTTTGTGGCATCGTGAAACTATCGCGTACCACTTTTACCTTAGTCTCTTTTTTGATCTTTTTGGACACAACTTCTTCAGTCACGACGACGGGAGTAGGTTCCTCGACGGTCTTTGTCACTACTTTGGCATTGGCCTTAGGGGCTGGCTTAGGGGCTGGCTTAGCGGTGATTTTAGTGGTACGTTTAGCGGTCTTAGGTGCGGGGGAGGTAGCCTTGTCTTCAGTATTCATTGTGTTCACCTTATTGAAAAAATTATGTTGAGTAAGAGTATATACGGTATATTCCAAAGTGTGAATTGTAATATGGAGTGAAAAATGGATTTGATCTTATGGCGACATGCAGAAGCAGCAGACGGTTTCCCCGATCATGGGCGAGCTTTAACGGCGAAGGGTGAACGGCAAGCGGAGAAAATGGCACAATTTATTCGGCCGCATTTGCCGAGCGATGTGCGCATCCTCGTGAGTCCAGCACTACGAACGCGTCAGACGGTCGTAAAACTGACCGATCACTACACCCTCGCTCCCACGATTGCCCCAGGCGCGTCGGTGCAAGACGTATTGCAAGCGACACGTTGGCCAGACGCGGGTGATACTGTGTTGGTGGTTGGCCACCAGCCGACGTTAGGTGCGGTGGTGGCACACTTGATGGGCTGTCAAGAGGAAAAATTTAGTATCAAAAAGGGTTCGTTGTGGTGGTTTACTCGTCGTGAGCGCAATGGCGTGGTGCAAAACACCTTGCGACTTGCCATCACAACTGAGTTCTTGGTGTCGGATTAACAAAGGAGAAACATCATGTTTGAATCTGCTGAGTTAGGTCACAAAATAACGAAGGCAACATACGATGCGGAAGTGCCCGCCTTGCGTGAAGCACTGTTGGCAGCGCAATTTGACTTGTCACAAAAGGGCAAATCGGCGGTCATTATCTTAGTTGGGGGGGTCGATGGTGCGGGCAAGGGCGAGACAGTAAACTTGTTGAATGCCTGGATGGATCCTCGTCATATTGAAGTGCATGTGATGGGGGATACACCTGAAACCTTGCAATATCCCCATATGTGGCGATACTGGCGGGCATTGCCACCCAAAGGCAAAATTGGCATCTTTTTTGGTTCTTGGTACACACCGCCTATCGTTCAGCGAGTTTTAGGTAAAAGTAAAATGGTGGAGTTAAACCAAAGTATTCATGACATTAATCACTTCGAAAAAATGCTCACCAATGAAGGCGCGCTGGTTGTTAAATTCTGGTTTCATTTGTCGAAAGAGGCGCAGCGTGTGCGACTCAATAATTTGGAGAAAGACCCCAAAACGCGTTGGCGTGTCACCGAGTTGGATTGGCAACGCTTTAAGTTATATAACAAATTTCGCAAAGTATCTGAACATACCTTACGCATGACCAGCACGGCGGAAGCTCCGTGGATCGTGATTGAGGGTACGGATCCACGATATCGTAGCCTCACCGCAGGTCGTATTTTGTTGCAAGCCATGCAAAAGCGCATGGAACAGACCGAGCTTGCGTCTGTATTGGTCGCGCCACCGTTGCAAGTGCCCATTGATCATTTAGATTTATTTGATCGCTTAGACATGGCACAAACGATCAACGATAAGAAGTTTGCGAAGGAACTCGAAAAATACCAAGGCAAGTTGAATTTACTGACCAGAGACCCGCTCTTTAGCCAATTGTCTGTGATTACTGTGTTTGAAGGTGCGGATGCAGCTGGCAAAGGTGGTGCAATCCGTCGCATTACGGGCGCATTAGATGCGCGGCACTATCGTATCGTGCCTGTGGCAGCTCCTACAGAGGAAGAGCGCGCGCAGCCGTATTTGTGGCGATTCTGGCGACATATTCCCGCGACCAGTGGGATGACCATTTTTGATCGCTCTTGGTATGGGCGCGTGTTGGTCGAGCGTGTCGAAAAATACTGTTCTGAAGCGGACTGGATGCGTGCGTATTCAGAAATCAATGATTTTGAGGAACAGCTGGTTAATCACAATACTGTTTTGGTCAAGTTCTGGCTAACTATCAGTAAAGAGGAGCAATTGCGTCGTTTCCAAGAGCGGGAAAAGATAGGCTTCAAGCGGTTTAAAATTACCGAAGAAGATTGGCGTAATCGAGAAAAATGGGATGATTATGAAATTGCTGTGTGCGACATGGTGGATAGAACCAGTACCGAAATCGCGCCGTGGACGTTAGTTGAAGCCAATGATAAAAACTTCGCTCGCATCAAAGTGATTAAAACCTTGTGTCAGCGTATCGAATCTGCACTGGAAAAATTAAAACGCTCAGTGTGAGGTGGAAATTAAAATTTGACCAATGAGGCTAGATGCCTTATGATGCGCGGGTTCGGAGAGGTGGCCGAGAGGTCGAAGGCACGCCCCTGCTAAGGGCGCATACGAGCTTAAACTTGTATCGAGGGTTCGAATCCCTCCTTCTCCGCCAGTAATATGTTTTAAGCATTCCCAGTTAGTCCACTAAGCCCGCGTCCTGCATAGGATTGCGGGTTTTTTGTTGCCTATACGTTCCTATAACATCCTATTGAATCCAGCCCAAAAAGGGGTACATTGGGGGTATGGCTCAGTTCGAGAAATTTATACCCCCAATTTGCTGGTTTCTTTAGGAGACACAACGATCATGCTATCAACTGATTTAGAAGTGAAAAAGGTCAAACCCAAGAAAAAGCCGCTGACCGATTTAGATGTGAAGAATGTCAACCCCAAAGAAAAACCGTTCAAGTTATCGGACGCGCACGGCTTGTATTTGTTAGTTCAACCGAACGGCTCAAAGTATTGGCGGCTTAAATATCGTTTTGCGGGAAAAGAAAAAACCCTTGCCTTGGGTGTATATCCCGAAGTTAGCCTAAAGGAGGCAAGGCAAGGGGGTGCAGATGCCCGCAAACAGCTCGAAAACGGCATAGACCCCAGCGCGGTGATACAAGCATCAAAACGTGTTGAACAAGTTGAAAAGCTCAAAAAGCACAATCTGTTTTCTGAGCTTGCGACGGAATACCACACCTTAAAATCCCCGTCGTGGACATCGGGACACGGCAAACAATGGTTGGTCAATATGGAACGCTATGCCTTCCCGATTATCGGGGAATGCGCCATAAGCGACATTGAACCCATGCAGGTTTTGGGTGTGCTGCGCAAAATGGAAACCCAAGGCACGTTTGAAACCCGCGACCGCTTGGGGCAAAGCATGGGGGCGGTGTTCAAATACGCCATTGCCACAGGGCGGGCTAAATACAATCCAGCGGCGGATATTCGCGTCGCCCTCGCCACTGCGCCCAAGCCTAAAAACTTCGCCTGTATTCCCCATGAAGAACTTCCCACTTTTCTAAACAAGATTGCCGCCTATCAACATCAAGCGAAAGTGTCCCTAATCGCCATTACCGCGCTACGCTTGCTTATGTTGACCGCTACGCGTACCAGTGAGGTGCGCTTTGCCCAATGGCAGGATATAGACCTAGATGCAGGCGTTTGGACGATCCCAGAAGAGCAACAAGGGCGCAAGGGTAAGCAAGGGCAACGCAAAGCCCATACCGTGCCGCTATCCCGTCAAGCCGTCGCAGCATTGCGCGAATTGCACCCGCTGACAGGACACCGCGCCCAAGTATTCCCCAACCGCAACGACCCCACCAAAGTTATCAGTGAAAACACCGTGCTGAAAATCATTGAGGGCATCGGCTACAAAGGCAGGATGACAGGACACGGATTCAGAAGCCTTGCGCGTTCTATGTTGGGCGAAATGGGCTACCGCCGCGAAGTGTTGGAAGCCATGCTTTCACACGCGATTGAAAACGCCACCGAAGCCGCCTATGTCCGCACCACCTACCTGAAAGAACGCCGCGACATTATGCAAACGTGGGCGGATCATTTAGATGCGATTCAATCAGGTGCAAAAATCATCCCCTTGCATCGTGAGGCGGCATAGTTTGTTTTCAATGCGGGTGTGTTGCCTATCAAACCTATAGGCTTTAACACACCCGACACGCTGAAAATAAACACTATAGGCTTTGCGCACACCACAAGAGGCAACGATAATGCGCCTCACGTTTTCACCACCTACCCGCCCACGCCATGACTACGCCCGACACCCCCGCCAAAAAAGTTCCTCCAGAAATTCTGCATTTAGATGAAACAGGCTATGGATATGATGGCACATACACGCGGGAAAAATGGCGGGCGGAGTGTTTGATGTATTTTGAAGCAGGCGCGGATGCGTTTTTGGCGTGGCAGAAAAAATGGCAAGCACTTGCGGAACAAAATCAGCTTATGGCAAATTTTGAAGTCCAGCGTACCTTTAATGACGGAAGTAAAGATGAGATAAAAAGCAGTGAACGCCAAAGTTACTGCATTGATTTTGCGGGGCATACTTTTGAAAATGGTATTCGTGCTAAAGGCTATCAATTTCTATATGAAGCTAACTTTCAAAAAGCCACCATCACAGGTTTTGCAAATTTTGAAAATGCTAGATTCAGAGGCTATGCGAATTTTTCACATGCTATTTTCACCGATTATGCATATTTTTTAGGCACTAAATTTAAAGGCGTGGGGAACTTTGGAGATACCACATTCACAGAAGCTGCCGATTTTTTTGGCAGCACCTTCACCAACCATGCGTACTTTAAAAGCACTAACTTCAACAATAATGCGTACTTTCAAAAAGTTACTTTCAAAAGAAATGCGTACTTTGGAAACACCGTTTATCCAGAAAATGAGGGATTTCGTGAAACCACTTTCAAAGCAGATGTGCGATTTGGCGAAGCCATCTTCACGGAAATGGCGGATTTCGCTTCAGTGAGTTTTGAAGAGTCGGTAGATTATTTAAATGCTAAGTTTCACAGCCAAGTAAGTTTTCGTAATACAAAATTTAAAGGGAGAACAAATTTTGAAAATGCTGAGTTTACGAATGTGGGGCATTTTGAAGGTGCGAAGTTTAATGCGCCGACTTCAAAAATCCCTTCATTTCGGGGTGTGGATATAGGAAGCACATTACTTGAGTTCTCTGATGACACACACTTCACGCAAGCCGACTTTAGCGAGGAGGCAATCAAAAATATAGCTTTCCTCAAGCACTTATCAGAACAGCATGGACAAATAGACCAAGCTTTGAACTTTAATGCGATGGAACTACGCGCTAAGCGTTTATTTGAGCAACACAGAATGGTTTCAACTCGGTGGGAAAAAGACAGGTTCACGGATAAGTTGTGGTTTATTCCCGTCACTTGGCTTTATGGGTTGCTGTCTGATTTTGGGCGTTCCTATATGCGACCATTGCTTGTGTATGTTGCGATATTTGTTTTTACTTTGGGCTTGGGAATTTATTTTGCTACTGAGCATAAGCCGCAGTATTGCCAATACACACATGCAATGTTGAGTCTGGAATGCGATGGAAGTCCGCCCCCTAAAAAACCGAATGAGCCTACGACAAGCAAAGAAGACGAAAAACTGCCTTTGAGCGGCTGGCGGGCTGCGCTTGAATATGCGAACTATCACGCCACGGGGATGGTGGATTTTACGGGCGACAGCAAGCTGAAAGAGGCGATTACGCTGCGTTTGTTTGGCGGATCCGTCAAACCGTGGCGGGCGCGTCAGTTTGGCACGTTGCTTTCCATTATCAACACCGCATTGCTGTTCTTAATCGCGCTAGGGCTGCGCAATAAGTATCGTTTGAAATAGCTTGATAGTGTAAATTTTCGGGGCGAGCAACGGCACAAGTTGCGGGCTTTTTCTTTGGATGGCGGCATAGAATGCCGCGAGATTATGCAAACATGGGCGGGTTATTTGGACGGACTGGTAGCCGCTATCTAAACCATGGCGCGTGAGTCGTAAACAAATAAAGTTCTAAAACATGATTGCACCCATTTTGGGTGCGTGGTACATTGCCTATATGCGAATACTTGCTTTATCTACCCTACGCGACTTTTGGGAAGTACACCCACAAGCCAAAACACCGTTAAGCAATTGGTATGCTGAGGCAAGCGGCGCGGACTGGGACACGCCCGAAGCAATCAAGGCGGCACATCGTAATGCCAGCTTTTTGACGGATAACCGTGTGGTGTTCAACATAAAGGGCAACGATTACCGATTGATCGTTAAGGTGCATTACAACCGCCGCATGATGTTCGTGCGCTTTGTGGGTACGCATAAACAATATGACGCGATAGACGCGGAAAGGATTTAAATCATGGAACTCAAACCTATTAGAACCGAAGCGGAATACCGCGCCGCGCTTGCTGACATTGAACAACTATTTGATGCGCCTGACGGCACACCTGAAGCGGATAAGCTGGAAGTGCTTGCTTTATTGGTTGAACGGTATGAAACCACACACTACCCAGTGGATACGCCTGAGCCTATAGATTTTTTGATGTACATCATGGAAAACAGGGGGATGTCGCGCAAAGACTTAGAACCCTTTGTAGGCAATCGCGGACGGGTAGCGGAAGTATTGAACCGCGCCCGCCCACTTTCTTTGTCGATGATTAGGGCATTGTCTGACGGTTTAAAAATCCCCGTCGCCTTGCTGATACAACCCTACGAATTGCGCAAAGCCGCATAGCTGAATATCTGCACTGAGTCCGAATGGTGGGGGAGGAAACTTTTCCCGAATAAGGGCTTTTATCTCTTTTTCACACCTAGCCCGACGGGGCGAAAACGGGCAACCCTTGCCCGCTGGTGTGGGTTTTATTTAGGGGGTACACAGTAGGGGGTGTGTTTTGGAAATTCAACAAAATTGGGATAAAACCAAACTAGAACATTATTTGCTTTCTGACAGTTGGGAGTCAGCACAAGCAATGATTATTTTATCTGGTTATTCATGCGAATACGGTAGGGATAGATATGGTTATCCCGTATCGGGGACTTATTTAGAGAATAGGTCAAGTATAAGTTTCAATAGGGAATCCTTTAAACCGTATATGACGTTGGATAAGGAAGCCTATAGCAATACTTCAAAGGATGAAATAAATAAGCTGGAAAGTGATTATAAACGTCTTCTCGAAATATGGGATTCAAACACCACCTATCGAAATCACCTCTACCCGCCCGCATTTTTCATTGATTGGTAAAGTGGACCCCTCGGTCAAGACAATAATGTGTCTAGTTTAAGAGGGTCGCCTATTTCATGCAGCTGGTCGGCGCTGCCCCGTGTTTTTGTTTCTATTTCTATAGATACGGCCAGATTATGTTTG
>JAQTYN010000067.1 GCA_028688275.1 Gallionella sp.
GCTGCTAAATTTGAAATTCGTAACGGTCGGGGAGGTCAAGATATTCTCCTTAATTTATGCCACAACCACTTTGTACCCCTTTGGGGCCCGTTTGCATATCAAGCATTTTTGAATTGAGAATTGCTGGATCTTGTCGCAAAACGTGCGCATCCGCCTCAAAGCCCGTAAAATGCGCCCCTGATTTTTACTCGCTTTTGACACCATGACTGTACGCACCCGTTTTGCCCCCAGCCCGACTGGTTATCTTCACATTGGCGGCGCACGCACCGCGCTGTTTTCTTGGGCGTTTGCGCGCCACCACGGCGGCACGTTTATTTTGCGCATCGAAGATACCGATGTGGAACGCTCCACCCCCGCAGCGGTGCAAGCGATTTTGGACGGCATGAATTGGTTGGGGCTGGGCTATGACGAAGGCCCGTTCTACCAAATGCAGCGCATGGATCGCTACCGCGTGGTGTTGCAACAATTGCTGGACGCGGGGCAAGCCTATTACTGCTACACCTCGCCAGCAGAATTAGACGCACTGCGTGAAGCCCAACGCGCTCGCGGCGAAAAACCGCGTTATGACGGACAGTGGCGACCCGAAGCGGGCAAAGTCCTGCCGACTCCGCCCACCGACGTGAAACCCGTGATTCGCTTTAAAAATCCACAAGACGGCGTGGTGGCGTGGAATGACCAAGTCAAAGGCACGATTACCTTTGAAAACAGCGAATTAGATGATTTGATTATCGCCCGCACCGACGGCACGCCGACGTACAACTTCTGCGTGGTGGTGGATGATTGGGACATGGGCATCACCCACGTCATTCGCGGCGACGACCACGTCAACAACACCCCGCGCCAAATCAACATCCTCAAAGCCTTGGGCGCGACCGTCCCGCAATACGCGCATTTGTCGATGATTTTGGGCGACGACGGGCAAAAACTATCCAAACGTCACGGCGCGGTCAGCGTGATGCAATACGACGACGACGGCTATTTGCCCGCCGCCGTGCTGAATTATCTGGCGCGTCTCGGTTGGTCGCACGGCGATGACGAAGTGTTCGACATGGCGCAATTTACGCAATGGTTCGATCTCGACCACATCACCCCCTCGGCGGCGCAATTCAACACCGAAAAACTCAACTGGCTCAATGCGCATTATCTGAAACAAACCGACGATGCGGAATTGGCTTTGCTAGTGCGGGCGCGGCTGGAAAAACGCGGTGTGACGGTCAGCGACACCCCTGATTTGACCCGCATCGTCGCGTTATACAAAGGGCGCGTCAGCAACCTCAACCAACTCGCCGACGAAGCCGAAGTGTTCTACCTAGATTTACATCCCGCACAAGAATTGCTCGACACCCATCTCACCCCTGACGTATTGCCCGCTTTAAAAGCACTGGCAGCAGGCTTTGCCGAAGTCGAATGGCAAGCCCCCGCCATCGCCGCCTTGATTAAGCAAGTGCTGGCAAACCACGGATTAAAAATGCCCAAACTCGCCATGCCCGTCCGCGTCATGCTGGTCGGACAAACCCATACCCCGTCGGTGGATGCCGTGATTGGATTGTTTGCGCGGGAAGTGGTGTTGGGGAGGATGGGGAAATTTCTTAACTGAAAGAAATTCTTATGCGCGTTACTAACTTACTAATTGCATTAAAAAATATCGTCGAGCATCCTGTTAAGGATTTGGCGCAGCACTACAATCGTTCCCGTAATCGGGCAAACAGTGCGGGCGAAGCATTGGAAAACTACATTAAAGATGTGTTTTGCGGCACGCTGGATACGGTGGATGAAGGCTCGCGCAACCAGTTTTTCTCACTGCATTTTTCCTATTTAGGCAACCAGAACAATCCACCCGATATGATGATTCGCGGCGGTGATGCGATTGAAGTTAAGAAAATGGAAGGCAACGGTTCGGGCATTGCGCTGAATAGCTCTTACCCCAAAGATAAACTGTATGCCGACAGTCCAATGCTCACCGAAGCGTGCAAATCCGCCGAAACATGGACAGAAAAAGACTTGCTGTATGTCGTGGGCGTTGCGCCGCAAGGGGTGTTGCAATCATTGTGGTTTGTGTATGGTGATTGTTATTTTGCAAGCAAAGATTTTTATCTCAAATTGCTCAACTTTACTGATCCTTTGGAAGTAACGACATTCAATTTATTGCGAGAGCGTTTGCTTTACGTTATTTCTCCCGAAAAGCTCATTGAAAAATCTGTTGCACTTGATACCTCTAGCCAATTTCTCAATGTGCTGATGTTGAAACAAAAATACGAATCTTTTCCGTTGGCTGATCGTCAGGCTTTAGAAAACTTGGCTGAGAGCGGTTTGTCGATTTGTGATTGCCAGATCCATTCACCGAACGAACCATCCATGATGATGAGTGCAAAATTCATTTCGTATCCTTATCCAAAATGATTAACTTCCAACTATTTCCGCGCTCCAAAGGTATATCCAAAGAAATCCAAGCGATTGTTGACTGCTTTGAGTTAGAGGTCGAACGGATAAAATCGCCAGAAAATAATCTGTCGAGCAATGAAGTGTTGGACATCATTCGCCCGCACCTTGAGAAAATTGATTTTAAAGTCGAGACAGGAAAAACGGCGAATAAGAAAATCAATGTGCCTGTTTTATTTGGATATAACAATCGGATTGACAAGGCATTTAATGCCGATGCGATCAGCCATGACGGAAAAATTGTCATTGAGGTGGAAGCGGGTAGAGCAACGGAAAACAACCAATTTTTGAAAGACATTTTTCAGGCTTGCATGATGTGCGAAGTTGAATACCTCGTTATTGTCGTTCGCAACGAATATCGAAAACATCAAGACTTTCAAATTGTGCATACATTTTTAGAAACCTTGTATATTTCAAATCGCTTGCATTTGCCTTTGCGCGGAATTGCGCTCATTGGCTATTAAATCAAACGGAGGAATTGCCAACCACGAATACATGATTGGTGGCTTCTCCACCATGTAAGTACCTGCACCTGTTTTCGTGTTTTTAAGCGTCTTTGTGAACTGGTGACATTGGAACACGGGGCGTAGGAGCGCAATTTATTGCGCGATTTAACGTCAAAAGCATCGCGCAATAAATTGCGCTCCTACGTTATCTGCTTTAATTTTGCGTAATGAATAATCCACGACAACTTAGGAATAGGTGCTTGTATATCACGCAATCGTTATTGCGCCGCATGACTTATCCCATTGAAATCCCCAAAACTTAAAAATGAACACATCAACCAAAGAAACCACACAGGATGCTACGGCACAAAAGGGCATTCAATATTTTGAGACCGTGATTATTGGTTCTGGGTTTTCAGGGTTACTGGCGGCGATTCGTTTGCAGAAAAAGAATAGCAATGACTTTGTTTTACTGGAAAGAAGTGCGGAGTTAGGCGGCACTTGGCAGGTCAATTCCTACCCTGGTGCAGAGGTGGATATTCCCACCAGCCTGTATTCCATATCCTTTGTTCCCTACCCGTTCAGCAAAACCTTTGCACCGCAAAGCGAATTGCTCGCCTATACCAACCATATCATTGAGAAGTTCAACTTAAGAAAACAAGCTAGAACCAACCAGACGGTCACCCAGCTGACTTATGATGAGCACACGGCTTTGTGGCACGTGGAGACTGCGTCGGGCGAGGCATACCGCGCCCGCTTTATTATCGACACCAGCGGTGTGCTGGCGAATCCGCATATTCCCCATATCAAAGGGGCGGACACTTTTGAAGGGGCTATCTTCCACGCGGGACATTGGGATCACACGGTCGCTTATGCAGGCAAGCGGATCGGCGTGATTGGTTCAGGATGTTCAGGGGCGCAGATTGTGCCCGCCATTGCCGACAAGGTTGCCAGATTAACCGTGTTTATGGGGCGTGCGCAGTGGATCATGCCACGTTCAGATCGACAGTACGGTGCACTGGAGCGTCACCTGAGAACGCTGCCCGTCATCCGCCACCTCATACGGTTTTTCGTGTTTGCTTTTTATGACCTCCGATTTATTGCCTTCCGCCGCTATCCGCTGATCTCAAGCATTGCGCCGTACATGAAAAGCTATTACAAGCGCGTGCTGAAACAGCAACTCGAAAAACACATCAAAGACGACAAGCTGCGTCAGCACATGCTGCCCGATTACGAATTGGGCAGTCGGCGCGTCATCCCGACCAGCACCTACCTGCCCGCGCTGTCCCGTGACAATGTCGATGTGGATATCAGCGGAATTGAAAGTATTACGCGACTAGGCATTCAAACCAAGGATGGCAAGGAGATCCCCCTAGACGTGATCGTCTATGCCACGGGATATTTTGCCTATTCCAATATGAAAAAGGCACTGACGTTTCAGGTCTATGGCTTGGGCGGACGGAATCTCAATAGCGAATGGGAAAAGGCGGCGGTTTCTTACAAAGGCATCACCGTTTCAGGTTATCCCAACTATTTCAAAGTAAACGGCCCGAACACAGGCTCAGGTCACAGCTCGCAAATGTCTTATATGCAGGTGGCAACCGACTATATCGTTCAAGCCATCACGGTCGTGAAAGGCGATAAAAGCATCAAAGCTATCCATCCCAAACAGCATCTTCAGGATGAATACGTCGCTAAAATGCGGCAAAAGATGCAAAAAACGGTCTGGCAAAATACCACTTGCACCGCCTTTTACCGAAAGAACATGACCGAAGAAGTGACGAGCCTCTCCCCAGAACCCGTCACGGGGTTTATCTGGTCACGCAAATGGTTTCACTTGAGCGATTATGATTTGTTAAAGTGATTGGTGCATGTGGTGGGCGACCAAGTAACATGTGCGAGTTGTTGTGCATGCGGCAAAAGTTAATCGTGCACCGCGCACGCCACGAACTGAGGCGAGACCCAAGGTTTACTACGTGAAGTTGTTTGACTACGCTGACGTTCAACCCAACATGGCGTTTGTGTCTCAGCCCAACCATGATGACTTAAACAGTCAGCAAAATTTCTCCCAATTCATCATTTTCATTCGCAACAAACTCTTCAAAAACACCTTCGCGGCAGGGGTGTCCAATAACACCGCCGCCCTGCCCTTCATATCCATGACGTGTTCAATCTGTGATTGAAACACTTCGAGGCATTCAAACTGGGATGCGCAAGCGGTTAGCTCAGCTTCCAATGAACGCAACAGTAGGGAAGCAAGCGCATCATCGCCGCGTGATTCGTTGCCGATGGCGAAAATCAAGATGGGGTTTAGCGGGCATGAAAATTAGCCTCTCCTACAAATGGGCAGTATTGCGAGGGGTCGTTTACCCTATTTGCGCGTACTGGGTTCAGTTCGATGTAGTCCATACAGTTCAGCAGGTATGCTTCGACCTGCACCAAGCTGGATTTAAAGTTCCCTTCCCACAAACTCCCCGTGCGCCGATCACTGCGGTTGATGTATTGCACAGGGTGGTCATCAGCATTATCCGTGGATGACACAGTGCCAATCGCCAGCCAACTTCTGTAGCCAATGGGGGTAGCAGTGATAATCCTCTTTAGCAAAGAAACACGGCTCGCGATTGATACCACGCTGCACAGCTGTGGGATATTCTGCGCGTGAATGTGTGGGATTTTGGAAATTTTATAGCGAAGCTACCGCCTATTGAGCAATGGCTTTTGGGTAAAGGCACAGACCGCAGTTTTGTTTGACTTGTACGGTTGAATTTCTTACACTTCATCACAGAATGGATATAGCGTATACGTGTTTGAAATTTTAGTTACTAGCCTAAAGAGAGTGCGTAGTGCTGTTATTCTTTCTGATGCTGATGTACCTGTTTTTGAAGCACGAGTGGATTGAGTCAATCTACAGTAGCAAATACTAAAATATGCGAACAATAAATAAAACCATAAACATCTTTCATGGAGGAGTTGTAATGCCCAAGCTTATTCGCCCACCAGTTTCCGAGAAACGCTCTCGCGTATATGATGCCGCACGTTGGCGCGATTACAAGCCGCGCACTAGCGACATCGTGATCGCTACCTACGCCAAGTGTGGCACAACGTGGATGCAACGGATCGTCAGCATGCTCGTATTTGCCAGTGCTGAACCGCGAGCATTGTGGGAAACCTCGCTCTGGCCAGATGCACGGTTTGGTCCACCGCTCACCGAACTCGATGCGATGGCTGAGGCTCAAACGCATCGCCGCTTTTTAAAAAGTCATCTGCCGCTCACCTGTTTACCGTTCTACGAATCAGTGAAATATATTCACGTGGCACGCGATGGTCGAGATGCTTGCATGTCGCTGCATAATCATCTGGCAAATTTTTCGCAACTGGCATTGTCCGTTATGGACGACATCAGTATGAACGATCCTCTTTTTGGTGACCCGTTTCCTCGTGCAGCGGCTAATCCGTCCGAATTTTTTTGCGACTGGATCAACAACCGCGTGATCGACGAACATCCAGAATTTTCGTACTTCGGGTTTGAGCAATCTTATTGGGAAGAACGTCAACGACCAAATGTACTCCTTGTGCATTACAACGATCTGAAAGCAGACAGAGCGGGAGAGATGCGGCGGATTGCAAAATTTCTCGAGATTGAAATTCCCGAATCGCTTTGGCCTGAGTTGGTTGAAGCGGCGAGTTTTGAATCGATGAAGCGCGATGGAGAGACCTTACTCGCAATGTCACATGATTTCTGGGACGGTGGTCCGTCGCGATTTTTGCACAAAGGAACGAACAATCGTTGGCACGAGGTAGCGAGATCCGAAGACTTGGCAGCTTATGAAGCGAGAGTTAAGGCAGACTTTACACCAGCACTGGCTAAATGGGCCGAGAGTGGTCGACTCGTAGCAGGTGATCCGCGCGAACTATTTTGACACGAAAAGTCGAATTTCGCGTCAAGTCGGTTTGATCTGACCATGGACTTGCCGCGAAACACAAAAAACTCAGCTCCAAAGGTGTAGAGCTTCGCCTGAAAAAAATCTCCATTTCACCTTTCAGGCTAAAGGGTTCGGTCAGTCAAAGGAGTCAGCTTCGCATATTTTGCAACCAGCTCTTCAAAAACACCTGTGCGGCAACTAGATTTTCTGTTGCTGGCACAGACAGCGATTCACCTAATTCAAAGCTTTCCCCACGGATACATAAGACAAAAGCCTCTGGTGGCGGGGTCGGTTCGCACTGAGCATAGACTTTGAGCAAAGCGGCGGGAGTGAGGGCGTGGCTGTATAACATTGCGCTGTCATCTGCTTGGACGCGGTAAAAGTCGAAGGGGGCGGGGGTGTCCATGCCTGCATCGACGAATAACACCGCAGCCCTGCCCTGCATATCCATGATGTGTTCAATTTGCAATTGGAATTCTTCGAGGCATTCAAATTGGGAGGCGCGGGCGGTTAGCTCGGTTTCCAATGAACGCAATAGTAGCGGGGCTAAGGCATCGTCGCCGCGTGATTCATTGCCGATGGCGAAGATGAGCACTTCCCTTTCCCCCGCCCTCTCCCCCTGCCCCTCTCCCAGTTGTGGGCGAGGGGAGTCAGCGCAAATGGTCGAACACGGCATCACGACAACACGCCCTCACTGGTGCGCGATAGGCTAGAAAGGTTAATTCCAGCGGCATCCAGCACTTCAATTTGCAGCGGCATTTTGCCTAGGGCATGGGTGGCGCAAGATAAACAGGGATCAAAAGCGCGGATGGCGACTTCGATGTGGTTGAGCAAGCCTTCGGTAATTTCGTGTCCGTGCAAATATTGTTGTGCGACGCGGCGCACGGCTTCGTTCATGGCTTGATTGTTGTGGGTGGTGGAAACAATCAGATTGCACATCGTCACGAGGTCTTGTTCATCGACGCGATAATGATGAATTAACGTGCCGCGCGGGGCTTCGATAACACCCACACCTTCAAAACCACGCTCGCCCGTTGCCATCAAATCCGAGCCTAAAATATCATCGTCATGCAGCAGATCTTTAATCATTTCCGCCGCGTGCAGCATTTCGATCATGCGCGCCCAGTGGTAGCCCAGCGGCGCGTGCATCGGCATCACACCGCTATACGCGACAAATTCCCGCCGCTCTATTTCCGCCAGCGGGGTGGAGATAAAGTCGCAGTTTTGCACCCGTGACAACGGGCCGACCCGATACCAACCCTTTTCTGTCCCTAATGATTTCAAATAAGGAAACTTCATATAGCTCCAGTTTTTAACCTCTTCGGCAATCAACTGGCTGTAATCCTGATAATCCACGCCATCAAATAACAAATTGCCGTTTTCATCCCGCGCGCGCAAGCGTCCGTGATACAAATCCAAGCTGCCATCAAACCCCACCAGCGACATAAAATTAGCGCGAAACGCCCCGAAACTGTTGTAAAGCTCAGGGTGTTGGTGATGCAATTGCTTGACCAAATGCACCGCATCGCGACTCCACGATACCATCTGGTAAATGTCTTTCAGCAGTAAATCCCGCTCGGCGATGGTCAGCGATTTATTGACCCCGCCAGGCACCGCCCCCGTGCCGTGGATACGTTTGCCTGCGGTGTGGCGGATGACTTCTTGTCCGAATTTGCGCAACAAAATGCCACGTTTGGCGGTTTCAGGATGTTGTTCGGCGATGCCCACAATGTTGCGTTTTGCCACATCGCTATCAAACCCAAACAGCAAATCAGGCGAACATAGATGGAAAAAATGCAGGGCGTGCGATTGCAAAATTTGCCCATAGTGCATCAAGCGACGATTCTTTTCCGCCGTGGGTGTTACGTGTTTTGCGCCCACAATGGCATCCAAAGCTTTACTGGCGGCGAGTTGATGACTGACGGGACAAATACCGCATAGACGTTGCACCATCACAGGCACTTCCCAATAAGGTCGCCCTTGGATAAATTTTTCAAAGCCGCGAAACTCAACAATGTGCAAACGCACTTGATGCACTTTGTTGTGTTCATCCAGCAAAATCGTTACTTTGCCGTGCCCTTCCACCCGCGACACGGGGTCTATGGCGACGCGGCGCAGGGCTTCGGGATGTGCCGCCGTTTCTAAGTTCGTGGTCATATCGTCCTCTTAATCATAATGGATCAAGCCGTGTCCCAGTTCGGGTTCACGCCCTGCCAATAAATCGGTCAGCACTTTCCAAATCGCATCGCCAGAGGGCGGGCAACCAGGAATAAAGTAGTCCACTTTGACGACCTCATGGATGGGATGCACCTTGTCCAGCGGCAACGGCAATTCTGGATCGTTGGGAATAAAGCCATCTACCAAGCCATGCTGGGCGTGATACACCTCTTCTAAAATCGTGGTCAAAGACAAATGATTGCGCTGCGCAGGCAGCCCGCCATTGACCGCACACGCGCCCAAGGCAATCAGAATTTTGCAGTTAGCACGAAACTCCCGCAGCACGTGCACGTTTTCAGCATTGCACAAACCACCTTCGATAATGCCAATATCGCACGGCCCACAATGCTTGATGTCGGTCAGCGGCGAACGGTCAAACTCAACCAGCTTCACCAATTCCAATAACCGCTCGTCTATGTCCAAAAATGACATGTGACAGCCAAAACACCCCGCCAACGAAGTCGTCGCCACTTTCAGCTTTTTGACGTGGTGCCCTTCCCCACTCTGATTCACCTCGCCCGAAACCTGACTCCCCTCGCCCGCCTGCGGGAGAGGGGTTGGGGGAGAGGGTGTGTTTGCTGGTGAATTTAAAGTATCTAGCTCACTCATCACGCATCCCCTTTCGCTATCGGATGCGGTGTCGCACTAATCGGTTGCGCATCAAAACGACGCTGTCCGATGGGCACGGCAAACCCGACCCGCTTTTTAAGGATCACGCCCACAGGGCAAATATGCGCCGCTTTATCTGTACTGGAAAAGTCGGTATCCACGAGATTACCAGACTCGGCATTGACAATCAGATGACTCTTAATCCCCCGCCCAGACAGCGCGAACACCGCTTTACCATCCGCATCCCGACTGGCGCGCACGCACAAGGAACATAAAATGCAGCGGTTAAAATCCAGCAAGTATTCGGGGTGGGTCGCATCGACGGGGCGATCAGGGAAGAAATGATCGAAGTGCGGCGACATCATCTTTAGCTCGTAAGCCGTCGCCTGCAACTGGCAATCGCCGCTTTTCTCGCAAGAAGGGCAAAAGTGATTACCTTCCACAAACAGCATTTGCAACAAAGTGAGCCGTTCGTTGTTCAGCTCAGCGGTATTGTTTTCCACCACCAGATTAGCAAGTGCTAGAGCCGTGCATGATGCCGTTTGCCGCCCATTCACTTTGACCGTACACAACTTGCACGAACCATGCGGCTTAAATTCAGGGTGAAAACACAGGTGCGGAATATAAACCCCCGCTGCGATTGCTGCCTGAATAATGGTCTGCCCCGCGCTAAACGGGATGGTCTGACCGTCTAGGGTAAATGTGTCTAACTTATCTTGATTCATCGCTGTGATCCTCCTATCCAACCATCCACTTTAAATGTGGGTACGAATTCATTCGTACATCGCCCGCAAGGGCGAAAAAAAACTATCGTCATTTACACATCGGTACGAATGAATTCGTACCCACAAACCCTTTTAGATTAGGTTGATTCAAAATGCGCACCGCTGTCGTCTCGCCCCGTCATTTGGCGCGCTTGCGTTAAGGCAAAATCCAAGTCAAACGCGGGGACAAATTCGTGATGAATCAAGCGTTTTTGATAGGCGGGGCGGAATTTTGCGATGGTGTCCAACACGGGATTACACGCCGCATGTCCTAGTCCGCAGTGGCTGGTGGATTGCAACAAGGTATTGAGTTTTTCGATTTCGGCAAAATCGTAAGGCGAGCCATGCCCCAGTGCCAATTTGTCCATCATATTCGCCAACAAAGACGTGCCCACGCGGCAGGGTGTACAAAATCCACAACTTTCATGCGCAAAGAAATGCACGAAATTGCGCGCCACTTCAAACATATCGCGACTTTGGTCAAACACCATCAACGCACCCGCCGTGGGAATATCCTCAAAAGCAATTTGTCGATTAAATTCTGCGGGGGCGAGGCAAATGCCAGACGCGCCGCTGACTTGCACCGCCTGCGTTTCCTGCGCCCCACAATCCGCCAACACCTGCGCCACGGTGACTCCGAAAGGATATTCGTACAAACCAGGGCGAGCGCAATCACCCGAAACCGACAGAATTTTAGTGCCGCTGGAAACAGTCGTGCCAATAGACGCGTACCACTCGCCCCCTTTGACCGCGATTAAGCTGGCAGCCGCGAAGGTTTCAACGTTATTCACCACGGTGGGTTGGTTCAAATAACCATTGGTGACAGGGAAGGGCGGGCGATTGCGTGGTGTGCCGCGTTTGCCTTCCAAGGATTCAATCAGCGCGGATTCTTCGCCGCAAACATACGCGCCTGCGCCCAGATGAATTTCGATGTCAAAATCAAAATCCGCCTGTCCTAAAATGCGATGCCCCAGCAGATTTTGTGATCGACGCTGTTGCAACACCGCTTGCAAATGTGCCAACAAATAACGATATTCGCCGCGCAAATACAGAAACCCTTGCTTCGCCCCAATCACCCGCGCGCACAAAGTCATGCCCTCAAACACCTGATCCGCATAGCGATTGAGCAACACGCGATCTTTAAACGTGCCAGGTTCGCCCTCGTCGGCATTGCACACCACATAATGCGCATCGCCTACCGCATCGCGGCAAAATTCCCATTTCTTACCTGTAGCAAATCCCGCTCCACCGCGCCCGCGCAACTTGGATGCGTGAATCTCCTGCAACGTCGCGTCTGCCCCACGCTGCAACAGTGCAGCCAATGCCGAGCCAGATTGAAACTCGCCATTCAGTAGAATATCTTTGCGCTGGATATTGTCCTCAATGGCAAAAAATGACGCAGGCCACGCGGACACAGGCATGCGCTCCCGTATCAATTCCGCAATGGCGGTAATCCGTTCGGGGGTTAAACGGTTAATCGCGATATTGTTCACCAACATCGCAGGTCCTTGATCGCACAATCCCGTGCAAGAAGTCGTTGCCACGCTCAGCAAGCCATCTTCCGAAACTTTGCCCGCTTCCACCCACAACTGCGCGCAAAATTGGGTCATTAAGTCCACGCTGCCCAACATTCTGTCGGTGATATTGTCCGAAAACAGCACGCGATATTCGCCTAGCGGCTGGTCAGACAAAAAGGAATAGAACCCCACCACACCTGCAATATCCGCGCGCGGCAAGCTCAACTGCTGGCCAAGATAGCTCAGCGCATCCGCGTGTATATAGCCAAAGTATTCCTGCGCCTCGCGCAATATCTGTAATAAATGGTTGGGATTGTGCTGATACCGCGTCAAAATCAGATCAAGATACGCGGCGTGAATTTGACTGACCATATACACACTTTCGAGAATGATAAATTGGGCAAACCACGTTTCAAAGGGGCGGCAGGACGGCTAGGGACGCATGATTTATGCTTCCGTTCGTGGTGAACTTGTCGAACCATGATCGGAATAAACATTAAATCCATAGATTCAATTCATTCACCCTTCGACAAGCTCAGGGCGAACGGTTTTAATCCACATCCCCTTAGCGTACCGAACATCACGCTACCCAGAAAATACACCCTAATCTAACCACCCCTAAAATAAGGGGTCAAGTGAATTATTTGTTTTTCCAAAATCCCCTGCGTGGATAATGGTTCACCACCGCTATAAGCCCAACGTCTGACTACAACGTCAGGGATTTTGCTGCGGCAAAAACGCGTGATGGCACGCAGGTTTCGCACACCATTTTCAATCCACAAAAAAACGGGGATGCATTCACCCTGCGAAGCCGAACTTAAAACAGGTCGCACCCACCAAATCCGCGTGCATTTATCCCATTTAGGTTACCCCATCGCAGGCGATGCCAAATACGGCGACTTCGCCCGCAACAAGGAATTGATGAAACAAGGGCTAAAACGCATGTTCTTACATGCCCATTCCATCGCCTTCGCCCATCCTTTAATAGGCGAAGCCATGCACCTCACCGCACCGCTGCCTAAGGAGCTACAAAGTTTTGTGGATAAATTAGATGGGCTGGCGGGTTGATGTCACGGTAGGTCGTGTTAGCAGTTTCATCGCGTAACGCGACAGCGTTGTCGGGTTACGGTGCGAGCACCTAACCAGACTTACAGACTATTTCTTTGTTAACTTCTCTAATTCCCTTTGTGCATTCGGATGAGGATGCTCGCTCTCCACCGACTTTTGTAACCAATGCGCTGCTTGGACATCATCTTTCTTAACACCATCTCCTTTGGTGTACATAATGCCTAAAAAGTATGATGCCCATGATTGACCTTGATCCGCAGCCTAGCGAAACAAATGCGCCGCCTGCACATAATCCTTTGCAATACCTGATGACCCATTTGCATACAATAATGCTAAGGAAGTACTGAACAATCCATAAATCGACACGAGATTAACGTACCAATTGGGTAAAATTGGGTGCAATTTAAGATTTGTGGTTCTGGAATTGCGATTTTGAATGGATTATTTCCTATTTTCCGTT
>JAQTYN010000111.1 GCA_028688275.1 Gallionella sp.
TTGCGTCCTAAAAACAGAAAACAGGGCAAAAAGCGACTAAAAGTCGGAATCTAGACCAAAAATCACCTAAATTCCCTAAGTCCCAGTGGCAATTCGAGCGTTTGGTGGATTGTTCAGGACTTCCCTAGCGTGGCAATGGCAGACGATGCACCAGCCTCCCCGCATACGGTTACTGCCAACGTCGGCTTCACCACCGACTACATCTGGCGCGGCATCGCACAAACCTCGCATAACCCAGCGGTGCAAGGCGGCATCGACTACGCCCACGCCAGCGGGCTGTACGCGGGCGCATGGGGTTCCAACGTGAGCTGGATTGCTGACAGCGGTGCAATTGCAGCTGGAACAGGCAATGCCACCATGGAACTGGATACTTACTTCGGCTTCAAAAATAGCTTCGCTCAGGACTTCACCTACGACATCGGCTTTATCCGCTACAACTATCTGGGTAGCTATACGGCTGCCGCTGGTTTTGCCAAGGCCGACACCGATGAAATTTACGGCGCAATTGGCTATAAATGGTTCACAGCCAAGTATTCCTACGGTCTGGGGCAGTTTCTGACGGTTCCTGGCGCATCGGGTACCAGTTACCTAGACCTAGCTGCCAGCTATCCAATTGCCGATAGCGGATTCACAGTTGCGGCGCACGTGGGCAAGCAGACCTACAAGGGTGCTGCCGCTGCGGCTTTCGTCAATACGGCCACTTACACCGACTATAAGCTGGGTGTGACCAAGGATCTGAGCGGATATGTACTCGGTCTGGCCTACACCAGCACCAATGCCAGCCCGTTCTACACTTATCCCGCTGGCGGCAATTGGGGTAAGAGCACGGCAGCATTGTCTCTGACGCACGCGTTCTAATCCGAAAGCAACAAGTTTCCATAGGTCCTCCCATGACCTCCTTTAGGGTGCCAACAGGCACCCTTTTTTTAGCCTGAGAAAACACGCTTCGTTGCTTCAGCACGGAGGCACTGATTTTGATGCTTTCTTTACGCCTGACGACTCACTATTTATCCCGTTTTTACACTGGTTTTTATACCATGCACGCCATACCAATGAGGAGGCTGAAATGAAACACATCACGACCATACTGAAAGAATCGGAAGTCATGGCAGTACGCAAAGCCGTGTGTATTGCGGGGGCGGAATGTGTCGTCATTCGTCCCGTCAAGCAGGCTTTATATGCAGTCGAACCGTGGCAAGGGCAGGGTGATTTGCCCCCCCAAAAGAGCCGTGTGCTACTCGATGTAACGACGGATGACCGTCATTATGGCGGCATTGTTTCTGCCATCAAAAGGATACTGCGAGTCAGCAAAGTTGACCTTGCCTCGCGTGATAACCTGTTGTTAAGGGGAGTGGTCTAACATGGGCGCGCTTTGGGAGCCGTTGCTCGCTATTTTGGCTATCGTCATTCCGCTGGGACTGTCTTATGTAGTAGTTTGCTTCAAAACTAAAGCCAGTGATGCTGAAAATAAAATTTTGTAGCTAAACAAGCGCACGTTTGCAGGCATTGAATTTTTACTGAATCTTTACACTCCCTCCCTTTCTTTTAGCAAAATTTTTATACCTGCACTGCTAAGCTGCGCACTTGTTCATAACCATTAAGGTATATATGAGTATCTCAGCGTCGACCAATCGTTGTTCTGTTCAATCTCGCCCTCCCCAACGAAGACCCGTGTTGCTTCGTTCGTATCGCCCCCTGACTACGTCAGTTCCCGCACCCCAGCCTGTACTGACCCACCCCACGCCTGTCGCCGCTACTCAAGTGGTTTTGCAGGTCACGATACTTCCCGCGTTACTCCATTGTTTACAGCAAGCCGTTGCCAAAAGTTGCGGTAAAGTCGTCGAAACCCTCAGCATCGAACCCGTGCCGCGCACCCAGAGCATCCGCGTGCGTCTTGCCGTGGCAGGGAGCAGCGTCAACGCGGCAATGGAGGCGATCATTCGCGCACTGCCTAGCGGTGAAATCGGTCGGATTGCGACGTTTTAAGTTCGGGAGTCTGCCAATATGAAATCTATGCAAGGGATATGGGTGCCACTGGTGACACCGTTTCGTCAAGGACAAGTTGATTTAGATGCCGCGCAGCGATTAGCCGCCCACTTGGTCGAAAAGGGCGTGCATGGCTTGGTGGTTTGTGGGACGACGGGCGAGGCGTGCGCCTTGGATGAGGATGAACAGCAAGCGATGTTGGGTGCGGTGCTTGCCGCCGTGGGGGGCGATTGCCCCGTGTTGATGGGTATCGGCGGGAGCGATACGCGCAGCGTCGTCGCCCAAGCTCGGCGTTATTGCGATTACAACCTTGCAGGTTTTCTGCTGCCCGCGCCCGCTTATGTTCGCCCTTCGCAGGAAGGCTTGCTGCGCCATTTCGAGGCAGTGGCTCAAAACACGGATCACGACATCGTGCTCTACAACATTCCCTACCGCACGGGGGTCAATATCGAACTCCCTACCTTGCAGGCATTAGCGGCTAATCCGCGTTTTGTGGCAATTAAGGAATGTAGTGGCGATACCAATCAACTTATCAACTTCATTAACGAAACATCATTGTCCGTCCTCGGTGGCGATGATGCCATGATTCTGCCGACGCTCTGTCTCGGTGGTACGGGCGCGATTGCCGCTGCTGCCCATATCCGCCCCGATTTATTTGTGGCACTGTATGAATGCGTACAACGTGGCAACTTAGCGGAGGCGAGAAAGATCAACCAATTGCTGTTGCCCTTGATTCGCATCTTATTTTCCGAACCCAATCCCGCACCCGTCAAGGCGGCACTGTCACGGGAGGGCTGGGTTGAAGATGAATTACGACTGCCCATGACGAGCATCTCTACGACATGCCGAAACCGCCTTGCACAGATTATGGAAAATCTTGAGGGAGTACGGGTATAGTTCAATACAAATGACGCACGGCTTGGCTGCGCCCACGACTTCGCTTCAACAATCCCATCACGGACAATCATCCCCATGCTTATCAATTGCGTTGCGTATCAAAACGGCATCAAGCTCGCGAACCTGGGCGTTGAGGAAATCAGTGATTACCTTGAACGACCAGATTGTTTCGTTTGGGTGGCATTGAAGGATACGACCCCTGCGGAACTCGAAAAAATGCAGGCAGAATTCGGCTTATTCCACTTCTAATTCATAAGTTAATTAATAAGTGCCGCCCTAATCCATGGCCACGAAACAATTGATCTGACCTTGCTCGGGTTTTCTTCGAGGTTTTTTAGTCCCAAAACCAAATGGTCTTCCAAA
>JAQTYN010000015.1 GCA_028688275.1 Gallionella sp.
TCAAGTGCCACTTTCGCCTTGAACTCGCCCGTGAAGTTTTTACGTCGGCTTTCACTCATCACCTGCTCCTCTTTTACTGCAGGCTACCATCTTAATTCACTGTCTGAAATTCGGGGTCCACTATAGTACAACTAGGTTGACCTTGTTAACATCGGACGAAACTACCTGTCGATCCAGCTGTTGTATGCGCTCGGTTATATAGACCCGACGCGTTTCAACGGCGATTTAAAATTGACTCTCAATTTTATCCAAAAGAACAGTGCCACACAGTACAAGTCGGGCGTCGAAGATTTTGTTGAATACTCGGTGGGCTATGGCTGGTTTATCTGCAACAAGAAGTGTCGGTCAAGAACATGACTCACGGAGCCGCTCTGTGGACTAAATCAACCGTTCCGTTCTAAAAGGCAGTATACATTCGGTTCTATGTGAAACACCGTGGAAACTTGACTTGTGCGCTTGAATTTATTAATCTAAACCCTTATTTGGATTGTTGCTTTTGTGTGATCAAACCGCATGAATATCCGCACATCCGACTCATTTATGACACGTCGCATTGGATATAAGGATCACACGATGAAATTGACTTTTGCCAAATTAAATAAAATGGGTCTTGGATTGGGAGTGCTTGCCAGCCTGTCTATTATTGGATGCGGAGGAGGGCAATCGGGTACGAACGGTGCGGCTGCCACGACTCCTGTAAGCAGTTCTTCTATTTATGGTGCGACTTCCTCATTAGGAGCGAATCCATTCGTAGTTCCACCTACCCCAACCGTAACAATTCCAGTCAGCAATGCGGCGCAACTATTGACCGCGTTGGCGAGTGCCAAGGGAGGGGAGTTGATTCAGTGCGCAACTGGTAATTACGGTGCACTTAGCATCAATGGCGCAGTTTATAGCTATGTCGCACCCGTCACCATCCAATCAGCAGACACGACCAATATCGCGAGGTATGCGTCCTTCTCATCGTTATCATTTAAAAACGGGGTTTCGAATTTGGTTGTGGATTCGGTGACAGTGAATAGCCCACTACTGCCGACGGACACCAGTATTGATATTCCCGCAGTCTATATTTTCAAAGCCAGTAAAATTTCGGTGCGCAATAGCGTGATTACGGGGTCACTGGTCAAGCCAGGCGATGCGGTGACGATGATCGTGGCTCCTGCCACAGCCCCTGTCGGATTTGTCGGTAGCGGCGCAGGGCGCGGTTTCTCGGTTTCCAACTCGCAGGATATTCTGGTTGAAAACAATCTCATCTCCCTGCTCAGAAACGGCATGGTTTTTAACGAAACTGATCGGGTAACGGTGCGAGGCAACGAGGCACACAGCATGCGCACTGACATGCTGGATATGTCCAGCGTGGTGGACATGCTGATCGAAAATAATCATTTTCACGATCACCTCGCGGCAGCCGCCAGTGGCGACCACCGCGACATGATCCAGATGACCTCGGTGGTGGCGGCACGGGCTTCTAGCAATGTCACGATACGTGGAAATATTCTCAACAACGGCGCGGGAGACCAGTCCCAGGGGATTTTTCTGCGCAATGAGGTGGTGGATCTGGGAACGCAAAATGCCACTTGGAATTACCAGAATATCCTCATAGAACACAATCTGGTGCATAACCATGATGGACACGGCATCACCGTCGGTCCGACGACGGGTCTGGCTATTCAAAACAACACCGTGCTACCAGATATGGATGCCAATGTGGGCAATACCAATATGCAAACGCTGGGCGTGCCTCAGATCAATGTGGATGGTGGCATCACCAATCCCTTAACGGTGTTGAATGGATTCTCAACCAATGTGGTCATCAAGAACAATATCGCTAGGGCTATTGTTCCTTCCTACGCAACAGTGCTTACTGGCATTGCCAATAATTTGCTGGTGCAAAACACCGACCCCACTGCCACAAGTAGTTATATCGGCAGTTTGTTTGTCGATGGATTAGGTGGTAGTACGGCCAGCACCGCAGATCTGCAAGCCAAACCAGGGGGGGTAATTGAGTTGGCTGGGCAAGGTGCAAGTATCACTACTTTTAAATCCAACCCCGTAGCATTAACTGCGTTGTTCACCACACCTACCATCGCTGGTGGTGATGTGTACAAATACGCGTTTGATGCTAGCCTCAGCGCAAATTCTGGTGGTCTGCTCACGGCTGGGCAAGCGATATATACATGGGATTTTGGTGATGGCAGCACTGCAATTGGCATGACCGCACATCATGCTTTTCAGACATCTGGTTTATTTACGGTGAGTCTCACCGTGACACTCCCCAGTGGTGTGTCAAATACCAACACCGCGACCATCAGAATCCTCAATCCGCAACTATTGAAATTAGATTTCGGTCCGACCACTGCTACTGACCGCTCTAGTTATTCAGAAGTGCCGATTACCTCTGCTGCATATACTGTTGGTGCAGGGGTTAACATGCTGACGGCAGGAACGGCTTTTCATTCCACGGTCGCAGGATCTGTACTCACGCTGAACCGCAATAACGTTCCGCAAATTTACGGGCTGAACCAATTCAGTTTGTCGCTGGATTTTAAAGCGGATAGCGCAGTTCCCACCGCTGGGCGTTTCTTCGACCTCAATCAAGCATGGAGCTTAGGCATTAATGCAACGGGACATGTCCAGTTCGTCTTCACTAATCCCGCAGGAATGATCTACACCCTGATTGGTACCAGTATCATCGCGGACACCAATTGGCACCAACTTGTGTTGAGTTATGACTCACTAACGCAGCAGGCGAACATCTATCATAACGGCGTATCGGACGGCTCGTTGACCGTGACAGGTATGAGCAAACCCATGGGGGCTTGGAATCCAGCGGTGGGGGGCTACACCGCTGCATCCTTTGCTGGATTTATTGATGAGTTTGAATTGCGTGCCGATGTCTTGTCAGTCGATCAGGCACTGGGGCGGTATCAAACCATGGTGTCCGCGCTTGCCAGTTCAAGCGATCTCACCTTAGTTGGCGGCGCAAAAGCCGATACGTTGATCGGCGGCATAGGCAATGATACGCTGACTGGGGCGGGTGGCAACGACATGCTTACTGGAGGTGCTGGTGCAGATTTCTTCGTATTCAAGTCGGTGACAGATGGCGTGGACACTATCACCGATTTCAACAGCGCGGCGGGTGACATGCTGGTGTTGTCGCCCATGCTTCCCGCTGGCTACGCGGCGACCATGGGCAACTATGTTTTTACCACTGTCGCCAACGGAAACACCACCGTGCTGGTTGATCCCGCAGGTTCGGGGAATATCAACAATGCAGTGCCGATAGCAGTGCTGCAACAAGTCACCGTGGTTTCCTTCAGTGGGTTCACTGGGAAAACGGTATTGTTTGTCCGTTGATGACTGTTTCAACAGGTCTTCGTCAGTCCACTTATGTACAAAACCCCCAGCTTACAGGCTGAGGGTTTTGTTGTTTGTACAATGTTTGAAATGAAATCCGCGACCCGCACCGCCTGCGCGTCAATGTGCGTTGTAGTCAATGAACCACGAATCATATATTTCTATATAGTAGTGTCTGCCAATTTTGCCAATATGGTTGTATAACACCATGATATTGAATATGAAATAGCCTGTTAAGGGGTGTTACCGACTTGAACGTGAAATTTTTGAGAAACTGACGTTTTTCCCGCACGGGTTCTCATCATGTATTCAGGCAAATTAGTGTTCGCACAACTCATGGCGTATTTACCCTTGCACACTTTTCGCCGTTGTGTGCAGCGTTATCCATCCAAATATCCCACCAAAACGTTCTCGCACCTTGATCAATTTCTCTGTCTCGCCTTCGCGCAATTGACGTACCGCGAAAGTCTGCGTGACATCGAAACTTGTTTGCGCGCCCATCAAACCAAGCTCTATCATTTGGGCATTCGCGGCAACATCGCTAAGAGCACGTTAGCCGATGCCAACGAGCAGCGCGACTGTCGCATCTATGCCGATTTCGCGATGAGCTTAATCCAGACACCCGAACACTGTATGCCCGCGACAGCTTTGCGGTGGAACTGGAACAGACGGTCTATGCGCTCGATACCACGACCATCGACCTGTGCTTAAGCGTCTTCCCTTGGGCGAAATTTCGTCAGACCAAAGCAGCGGTCAAAATGCACACGCTGCTTGACCTGCGCGGCAACATTCCCACCTTTATTCACATCAGCGACGCAAGATGCACGAGGTCAATGTACTCGACATCCTGATCCCCGAAGCGGGCAGCTTTTACATCATGGATCGCGGTTTTACCGACTTCGCCCGCTGGTTTACCCTACACCAAGCGCAGGCGTTCTTCGTCATTCGTGGCAAATCCAACTTGCTGTTTCGCCGCATTTACTCGCGCCCAGTCGATAAATCCACGGGGCTGCGTTGCGATCAAACCATTGCCTTGACCTCGGTCAAAGCCAGCCGCGATTACCCGCAACACTTGCGCCGTATCAAGTTTTACGATGCCGAACACCACAAATATCTGGTCTTCCTGACCAACAACTTCGACTTGCCTGCCCTGACCATCACCCAACTTTACCGTTGTCGCTGGCAGAGCCTGCCCCAGCGGAGGCTGGGGTCGAACTGTTCTTCAAATGGATCAAACAGCATCTGCGAATCAAGCAGTTTTACGGCACCAGCGAAAATGCCGTCAAAACCCAAATTTGGATCGCGATCAGCGTTTATGTGCTGGTCGCCATCGTGAAAAAACAACTCAAAACCGAGGTGACACTTTACACAATTTTACAAATTTTAAGCCTTAATCCTTTTGAAAAAAATGCAGCTCGATCAACTAGTTACAAATATTGAAACGCAATATAATACATCTGAAAATGGTAACTTATTGAATTTATGAAATTAAATGAGCGGGTGCTGCTGATATCTATACAAGAAAAGGTAAAGCAAAGGTCTATTCAGCTTTAATTATATGCTTCAGTCTAGCGAAAACGAGGCGAATCAAATTGACCAAATGAGCGTTAGCAGGTAGGATTGCGTACCTTTTAACACTTAGCGGATTGATTACCATGCGTCGTAAATTAGTTGCTGGGAACTGGAAAATGCACGGTAGTTTGGCTCAAAATTCTGAGTTGCTGATTGCGGTGCGCAGTGGGATGGATTTAATTGGTGGTGTGGATTGCGCAGTGTGCGTACCATTTCCTTATTTAGCGCAAGCGCAGCAGGCTTTGGCTGGCAGTCGCGTAAAGCTAGGTGCGCAAGATGTGCATCAGCTGGATAAAGGTGCATACACGGGTGAAGTGTCTGTATCCATGTTGAAAGATTTTGGTTGCCAGTATGTGATTGTGGGTCACTCTGAACGCAGAGCCTATTTTGGTGAAAGCAGTATTTTGGTTGCTGAGAAATTTGTAGCTGCAAAAAATGCTGGTTTAACACCAATATTGTGCGTAGGCGAAACGCTGGAACAGCGTGAAAGCGGCGTTACTGAAGCGGTGATCGCTGAGCAATTAGATGCGGTGATCAAGTTGGCAGGCGTGGCTTCGTTGCAGGGTGCTGTGGTGGCTTATGAGCCCGTTTGGGCGATTGGGACAGGTAAAACGGCAAGTTCTGCACAGGCACAAGCGGTTCATGCATTCATTCGTCAACGAGTGGCGGCGGATGACGCGCAAATTGCGTCGGAATTGGTTATACTCTACGGCGGTAGTGTGAAGGCAAATAATGCGGTGGAGTTGCTCGCGATGCCCGATATTGATGGTGGCTTGATTGGTGGTGCGGCATTGGTTGCAGAAGAGTTTCTTGCAATTTGTCGTGCTGGACAGGTTTGATGTGTTTTTGGAGTAGTGTGTGGAAACAATAGTTTGGGTTGTGCATGTTTTAACGGCAGTCGTATTGATAGGTTTAGTATTGATGCAACATGGTAAGGGTGCTGATATGGGTGCGGCATTTGGCACAGGTTCAGCAGGTAGCTTGTTCGGTTCCAGTGGTTCTGCTAACTTCTTAAGTCGTAGTACAGCGGTGGCGGCGGCAATATTCTTTGTTACCAGCTTAACGCTAACTTACCTTTCATCTCATCCTGTTCAACAACAAGGTGTGATGGATAAACTCAATGCAGGCGTGGTGAAAAAAGCACCCGTCACAGTCCCTGTCGATAATTCAAAAGCTAAAGAAATTCCAAAGTAGTTTTGAAGTGAATATGTCGTTAGTTATTGGTCGCTAGTTGTTAGTTAATTCAACACCATAACTAGAGAAAAATAACGAGCAACACATGCCGATGTGGTGAAATTGGTAGACACGCTAGCTTGAGGGGCTAGTGGCGCAAGCTGTAGCAGTTCGAGTCTGCTCATCGGCACCAAATTATGCTGGCTAAGATAAGTTAGCAATTTAAAATAATTAAGCGAGATGCTGTGCATTTACAGTAACAGTAATCTTCGTCATATCAAACAGGAGGAGGCTCAATGTTGGAAAACTATTTTCCGGTGCTGCTGTTTATCTGCATCGGTTTGGCATTTGGTGTAGTTCCTGTCATTCTGGGGCGTTTAGTCGCACCCCACCGTCCTGATAGTAAGAAAAATTCTCCCTACGAGTGTGGTTTTGAAGCATTTGAAGATGCGCGGATGAAGTTCGACGTGCGTTATTACCTTGTGGCTATCTTGTTTATTCTGTTCGATCTCGAAATTGCGTTCTTGTTTCCTTGGGCAATTGTGATGCAAGAGGCTGATGGTAATATGTTCTTTCGCTATATTTCCATGATGATATTCTTGGCGATTCTCGTGGTCGGCTTTATCTATGAGTGGATGAAAGGGGCGTTGGAATGGGAATAGAAGGTATTTTGGAGAAAAGTGTTGTCACGACGACACTGGATACAATTATCAATTACACCCGCACAGGTTCGTTGTGGCCGATGACATTTGGTCTAGCGTGCTGTGCGGTGGAAATGATGCAAGCAGGTGCGTCACGGTATGACTTGGATCGTTTTGGCATCGTGTTTCGTCCGAGCCCGCGTCAATCAGATGTGATGATTGTGGCGGGGACGCTGTGCAACAAAATGGCTCCAGCTTTGCGCAAAGTGTATGACCAGATGGCAGAACCCCGTTGGGTGATCTCCATGGGATCTTGTGCCAATGGCGGTGGCTATTATCACTATTCCTATTCGGTTGTGCGCGGTTGTGATCGCATCGTCCCTGTTGATATTTACGTGCCAGGCTGTCCTCCGACTGCCGAGGCTTTGTTGTACGGCTTGATTCAGTTGCAAAACAAGATCAAACGTACCAATACCATTGCGCGTTAGGTGAAATATGGCTGCTGACTTAAAGGTATTGCATGACCAATTGACCCAGCTACTGGGCGAAAAGTTGGTCAGCGCGGAACAGAAATTAGATGAATTGACCATTGTGGTCTCTGCGACGGATATGCTCAGTTCCTTGGCGATTTTGCGAGATGCGGAGTCGCTACGTTTTGAGCAAATAATCGACTTGTGTGGGATGGACTATTCCGAGTACGCAGATGGCGCATGGGACGATAAGCGATTCGCTGTGGTCTATCACTTGTTATCCGTTTCCAAAAACCAACGTCTTCGCGTACGCATATTTGCGCAAGATGATGACTTCCCCGTGTTGGATTCAGCGATGAATATTTGGTCTGCTGCCAACTGGTTTGAGCGTGAAGCGTTTGATTTGTATGGCATTGTCTTTTCAGGACATAACGACTTACGCCGCATCCTCACCGACTATGGTTTTGTAGGTAATCCATTCCGTAAAGACTTCCCACTGTCTGGTCACGTTGAAATGCGTTATGACCCAGAGCAGCAACGCGTGGTGTATCAACCTGTGACAGTTGAGCCACGTGAAGTGACCCCGCGCATCCTGCGCGAAGAGAATTACGGTTGCAATGAAGGACGCGCTCATGCCTGAAATTAAAAATTACACCATGAACTTCGGTCCGCAGCATCCCGCTGCGCACGGGGTATTGCGGTTGGTCTTGGAGTTGGATGGTGAAGTGATTGTGCGGGCGGATCCGCATATTGGCTTGTTGCACCGTGGTACTGAAAAACTCGCTGAACACAAAACTTTCCTACAATCGGTTCCCTACATGGATCGTCTCGACTATGTGTCGATGATGTGTAATGAACATGCCTACGTGATGGCGGTGGAAAAATTGGCGGGCATCGAAGTGCCAGTACGAGCTCAATACATCCGCGTCATGTTCGATGAAATCACCCGTATCTTGAATCATCTGCTGTGGTTGGGCGCGCATGGACTAGACGTGGGTGCGATGACCATGTTCTTGTATTGCTTCCGCGAACGTGAAGATTTAATGGACGTGTATGAAGCGGTGTCAGGCGCGCGTTTGCATGCCGCCTATTATCGTCCTGGTGGTGTGTATCGTGATTTGCCAGATACTATGCCGCAGTATCAAGCCTCCAAAATTCACAATGCTGCTGCCGTGGCAAAATTGAATGAAAATCGTCAAGGTTCAGTCTTGGACTTTATTGACGACTTCACCAAACGCTTCCCCAAGTGTGTCGATGAATACGAAACCCTGTTGACCGATAACCGTATCTGGAAACAACGGCTGGTCGGCATCGGCGTGGTCACGCCAGAACGTGCGTTGGCAATGGGCTTTACAGGACCGATGTTGCGCGGATCGGGCGTTGAATGGGATTTGCGTAAAAAGCAACCTTATGAAGTTTATGACCGTCTCGACTTTGATATTCCTGTCGGTAAGACTGGCGATTCTTATGACCGCTATTTAGTGCGTGTCGAAGAGTTGCGCCAATCCAACCGCATCATTCAGCAATGCGTCTCATGGTTAAAAGCGAATCCAGGTTCAGTGATGAGTAGTAACCACAAGTTTTCACCGCCTAGTCGTGTTGCGATGAAAGAAAACATGGAAGAACTGATTCACCACTTCAAGCTGTTTACGGAAGGGATGCATGTGCCAGCAGGAGAAGCCTACGCGGCGGTGGAACATCCAAAGGGTGAGTTCGGTATTTATATGGTTTCAGACGGGGCTAATAAGCCGTATCGTTTAAAAATTCGTGCACCTGGCTATCCTCATTTAGCAGGATTAGATGAAATGGCGCGTGGGCACATGATTGCCGACGTGGTCACCATCATCGGTACACAAGATATTGTTTTTGGAGAGATCGACCGCTAATGTTATCCGAACACATACAACAACAAATTCAGCGCGAACTCATTAAGTATCCTGCTGAACAGAAACAGTCCGCCGTGATGTCTGCATTACGTTTCGTGCAGGATGAAAAAGGTTGGATATCGACTGATGATATGGCAGATATTGCTGCTTATCTGGGTATGGCACCGATGGCCGTGCACGAAGTGGCGACTTTCTACCACATGTATAACCTTAAACCAATGGGTAAGCATACGTTGACAGTGTGTACTAACTTGTCTTGTACGCTCTGCGGTGCTTTGGATACCGTAAAGTATATTGAAACCAAACTAGGGATTGGGATGGGCGAAGTAACCGCCGATGGCAAGTTTGGTTTGCGCGAAGGTGAGTGCATGGGTGCTTGCATTGATGCACCTCTAATGACTCTTAGCAATAGAAAGCTGTGTGGTCGTTTGACCCCTGAAAAAATTGATCAAATTTTGGCGGAGCTAGATAAATCATGAACGGAGCCGTCACCCAATTTACAAGAGATTTTGAGCAGCCTTGGACGTTAGAAAATTACCTTAAAGCAGGTGGTTATCAAGCATTGCGCAAGGTGTTGACGGAAAAGCTATCTCCTGAATCCATCATTGCCGATGTGAAGCTTTCAGGTTTGCGTGGTCGTGGTGGTGCGGGCTTTCCCACTGGGTTGAAGTGGAGCTTTATGCCGCGTAATTGCACAGGCGATAGTTATATTGTGTGCAATAGCGATGAAGGTGAGCCAGGTACCTGTAAAGACTGGGATATTCTGCGCTATAACCCACACCTGTTGATTGAAGGTATGGCTATCGCTGCCTACACCATGAACGTTAAGGTGGGCTACAACTATATCCATGGTGAGATTTTTGAAGCCTATGAGCGGATGGAGCAAGCGGGTGTAGAAGCTCGCGCTGCTGGTCTGCTGGGTCAAAATATCATGGGACTTGGCTTTAACTTTGAGTTGTTCAATCACTTAGGTTATGGCGCGTATATTTGCGGTGAGGAAACCGCGCTGCTGGAGTCTATCGAAGGTAAAAAAGGTCAGCCTCGCTTTAAGCCACCTTTCCCTGCGAGTTATGGTCTGTATGGTAAGCCTACCACCATCAATAACACGGAAACCTTTGCGAGTATCCCGTACATCATTAACCATGGTGGTCAAAAGTTTTTAGAGATTGGTAAGCCAAACAACGGTGGTACCAAATTGTTCTCCGTGTCAGGACACGTTAATAACCCAGGAAACTTTGAAGTTCCGATGGGTACACCCTTTGCTAAATTGTTGGAAATGGCGGGTGGTGTGCGTCATGGTCATAAGCTGAAAGCGGTTATTCCAGGTGGTTCATCCATGCCTGTATTGAAGGGCGAGACCATGATGGATCTCACCATGGATTACGACAGTATTTCCAAGGCGGGTTCAGGCTTGGGTAGTGGTGCAGTCATCGTGATGGATGAAACGGTTTGCATGGTGCGTGCGCTGGAACGTTTGTCCTATTTCTACCATGAAGAATCATGCGGTCAGTGCACACCGTGCCGTGAAGGAACGGGTTGGCTCTATCGCATCGTACATCGCATTGAGCATGGTCAAGGTCGACCAGAAGATTTGGATCTGCTCTTGAGCATTGGTGGGAATATTGCAGGACGAACCATTTGTGCGTTAGGTGAGGCGGCAGTGTGGCCAGTACAGGGCATGTTGAAGAATTTCCGCGACGAATTTGAGTATCACATCGAACACAAGCGTTGCTTGGTGTAGCGGACAGGTGAGCTGATATGATTAAAATCGAAATTGATGGCAAGTTAATTGAAGCACCGCGTGGTTCTATGGTGATTCAAGCAGCGCAGCAAGCGGGCGTTTATATACCCCATTTTTGCTACCACAAAAAACTCTCCATCGCGGCAAGTTGCCGTATGTGTCTGGTGGAAGTGGAAAAAGTGCCTAAACCGCTACCTGCCTGTGCTACGCCTGTTGCTGATGGCATGAAGGTGCATACGCACTCGGAAATGGCCGTCACCGCTCAGCGTGGTGTGATGGAATTCTTGTTGATTAACCACCCTTTGGATTGCCCGATTTGCGATCAAGGTGGCGAATGTCAATTGCAAGATGTCGCCATGGGTTATGGCGGCGGTGATTCGCGCTATGAAGAAGAAAAGCGCGTGGTTTCTGCCAAAGACATCGGTGAGTTGGTTTCTACACAAGAAATGAGTCGCTGCATTCAATGTACGCGCTGTGTCCGTTTTGGTCAGGAAATCGCGGGCATCATGGAATTGGGCATGGCGTACCGCAGTGAAAATGCTCAAATTATGAGTTTCGTGAACAGTGCCGTCACCTCCGAATTATCAGGCAATATGATTGATCTGTGCCCCGTGGGCGCACTCACCAGCAAGCCATTCCGTTATACCGCTCGTTCATGGGAATTATCTCGTCGTAAATCAGTGAGTCCACATGATGGCTTAGGTGCTACGCTAGCTGTTCATGTCAAAAACAATAAGGTCATGCGTGTGACCCCTGTTGAGAACGAAGCGATTAACGAGTGCTGGATTTCAGACAAAGATCGCTTTAGTTACGAAGGGTTGAATTCTGCTCAACGCTTGACCAAGCCTATGATTAAACAAGGCGGTAAGTGGTTGGAAGTGGAATGGCAAGCTGCCTTGGAATATGTGGCTAATGGACTGCGCCAAGTGGCGAATTCCGCAGGTGCAGATCAAATTGCTGCACTGGCAACACCACATAGCACCTTAGAAGAATTAGCCCTGCTGCAAAAGCTCATGCGCGGTTTGGGTTCCAACAATGTGGATTTCCGTCTGCGTCAGACTGACTTTAGTGCGGATGGCAAACAAGCGGGTGCGCCATGGTTGGGTATGCCGATTGCTGATTTGTCCACACGTGACCGCTTCTTGGTGGTGGGTAGTTTCTTGCGTAAAGATCACCCTTTGTTGGCGCAACGTATTCGCCAAGCCGTCAAAAAGGGTGCGCAGGCAAATATTGTGCACAGCAGCGGAGACGACTTGCTGATGCCAATTGCGAATCGAATCGTGATAGCACCGAGTCAATTGGTTAATACACTGGCGCAAATCCTGAAAGCAGTGGCAACTGAAAAATCAGCGAGTGTTGATCTAGCGGATGTAGCCGTTTCCGAAAGTGCGCAAAGCATTGCACGAAGCCTAATCAGTGGCGAGCGCAGTGCAGTATTGCTAGGCAATTTTGCCCAACAACATCCTCAAGCGGCTCAGATTGCCGCACTTGCACAACAAATTGCTGAACTGACAGGCGCGAAATTCGGGTATCTCGGTGAGGCTACGAACAGTGTGGGCGGTTATGTGGCGGGTGCTATACCGAGTGCGCAAGGCATGAATGCCGCACAAATGTTGGCAACTCCCCGTAAAGCTTATGTTTTGTTGAATGTTGAGCCTGAGCTTGACATGCATAATCCGCAACAAGCGATGGCAGCGATGGCGGCAGCGGATATGGTCGTCGCGCTGTCAGCCTTTAAACATCAAGCAATGGAATACGCTGATGTGTTGTTGCCGATAGCACCCTTCACCGAAACTTCGGGCACTTTTGTGAACACAGAAGGTCGTGTGCAATCCTTCAAAGGTGTTGTGAAGCCGCTAGGTGATGCGCGTCCAAGTTGGAAAGTATTGCGCGTTTTGGGCAACTTGTTGAATGTATCAGGCTTTGATTACAACACTTCAGAAGCGGTACGTGATGAAGTGCTGGCAAATGGCGATATCGCTGATAAATTGAATAATCAACTGACAGGCGTTGCAATTCAAGCAGCCACAGGCGTAGCTGGTTTGGAACGTATCAGTGATGTGCCAATTTATTCAACAGATGCGGTGGTACGTCGGGCGGTTGCCTTGCACAAGACCCCTGACGCTGCCGCTCCTTGCGCGATGTTCCATACGCAAACCATGCAACAACTGGGTATCGCAGCAGGTGATGCCGTTAAAGTTACTCAGGGAGCGGGTAGTGTCGTGTTGACGGCTGTGGCAGATGATCGTTTGCCTGTCGCAACAGTGAGGGTCGCAGCAGGACATGCGGCAACGGCACCATTAGGTGCGATGTTTGGAGCAATTAGCGTGGAGCGTGCATGATGGAGTTTCTGCAAACATTAGAACAAGCTGGGCAAAATTTACTGGGCCCAGCGTGGTTGCCACTTTGGACCGTCGTCAAGATTATGCTCATCGTCGGACCATTGATGGGCTGTGTAGCTTATTTAACATTAGCCGAACGTAAAGTCATTGGCTGGATGCAAATTCGTATTGGACCAAACCGAGTAGGGTATTTCGGTCTGCTGCAACCTTTGGCAGATGGTATCAAGTTGTTGATGAAAGAAATTATTTTGCCTAGCGGTTCAAATAAATTTCTGTTCATCGTCGGTCCAATCATGTCATTAATGCCAGCACTGGCTGCTTGGGCGGTTGTTCCTTTCAATGCTGAGTTGGTGCTGTCCGATGTCAATGCAGGATTGTTGTACATTTTGGCGATGACTTCATTGGGCGTGTATGGCGTGATTATCGCGGGCTGGGCTTCTAACTCGAAATATGCGTTCCTAGGCGCGCTACGCTCTGCTGCGCAAATCGTGTCCTACGAAATCGCAATGGGTTTCGCGCTGGTCACCGTGTTAATGGCTTCGCAAAGTTTGAATTTAGGAGAAATCGTTGCAGGACAAAAAGGCTCAGCAGGCGCATTAAATTGGTTTGTGGTTCCCTTGTTCCCCATGTTCTTGGTCTATTTGATTTCAGGTGTTGCGGAAGCTAACCGTGCGCCGTTTGACGTGGCGGAAGGTGAATCCGAAATCGTCGCTGGTTTTCACGTTGAATATTCAGGCATGGCGTTCGCGCTGTTCTTCCTTGCTGAATACGCCAACATGATTTTGATCGCCTTCCTGACTTCTATTATGTTCTTGGGTGGTTGGTTGTCTCCTTTGCCCTTCTTGCCAGATAGCATCGTATGGTTGTTCGGTAAAGTTGCATTTATTCTGTTCTTGTTCTTGTGGTTTAGAGCCACTTTCCCACGCTACCGCTATGACCAACTGATGCGTTTGGGCTGGAAGGTGTTTATCCCATTGTCTATTGTTTGGGTCGTGGTCGTGGGTGCATGGATGCAAACACCGCTGTGGGTTTGGTAAACGCGGGAGATATCGATGGAAAAAATTACAAACTTTTTTAAGACCTTTCTGCTGTATGAATTGTTGAAGGGCATGTCGGTAACGGGTCGCTACATGTTTGCGCGGAAAATTACCGTGCAATATCCTGAAGAAAAGACACCTCAGAGCTTTAGATTTCGGGGGCTACATGCTCAGCGTCGCTACCCCAATGGTGAGGAACGTTGCATTGCGTGTAAGTTGTGTGAAGCCGTTTGTCCTGCACTGGCGATTAAAATTGAAGTGGCTGAGCGCGAAGATGGTTCACGCCGCACCACCCAGTACGATATTGATTTAACAAAGTGTATTTTCTGTGGTTTTTGTGAAGAGTCGTGCCCTGTGGATGCGATTGTTGAAACACGGGTGTTTGAGTATCACGGTGAAAAGGGCGGTGACTTGTACTACACCAAGCCGATGTTATTGGCGGTTGGCGATAAGCACGAAGCGCAAATTGCTCAGGATCGCGCAGCAGATGCGAAATATCGCTAATGAGCAGAAAGCAAACGTGCGTCAGATTTGCATCGTTTCGTTTCACTTTAAAGCAGGCATAGAGGGCAAATTATGAGTTTTATTAGTATCGTATTTTATGTGTTCGCCGCATTGACCGTGTTCGCGGCGGTGGGGGTGATTACTTCACGTAATCCCGTACATGCGGCATTGTTCTTGGTGCTGGCTTTTTGTAGCGCATCGGGAATTTGGATGACACTGGAAGCTGAGTTCTTGGCGATTGTCCTGATACTTGTTTACGTCGGTGCGGTCATGGTGCTGTTCCTCTTCGTGGTGATGATGTTGGATGTCAACCTGATTCAGTTGCGTGAAGGGTTCTGGCGTTGGTTTCCTTTTGGTGCAGGGCTGGCAGGCTTGATGGTATTTGAAATGGTTTGGGTGCTAGGTTCACGTCAAACTTCTGATACGGTATCCGCAATTACTCATCCAGCGAATTACAGCAATACCAAAGAACTAGGACGCTTGATTTACACCGATTACGTCTATCCGTTTGAGCTGGCAGCGGTCATATTGCTGGTTGCGATGGTGGCAGCGATTGCATTGACCTTGCGTCGCCGTGCTGGGGTGAAATCACAAAATGTGGCAGATCAGGTAAAAGTGAAAGCGAAGGATCGCATTCGTATTGTCAAAATGGCCGCCGAATCCAAAGATTCGGTAAGCAACTAAACTACACCTAGGGAGCTAAAAATAATATGTTGACCCTGTCGCATTATCTGGTACTGAGCGCGGTGTTGTTTGCTGTGAGCGTGGTCGGTATCTTTCTGAATCGCAAGAATGTGATCGTCTTGTTGATGTGTATTGAGCTGATGCTGTTGGCGGTGAATACCAACTTCGTGGCGTTCTCGCACTATCTCAATGACACCGCAGGTCAGATTTTTGTGTTCTTTATCCTAACGGTTGCGGCGGCTGAAGCGGCAATTGGACTGGCGATTCTGGTGGTATTGTTCCGCAATTTTCGCACCATCAATGTTGATGATCTCGGCAGTTTGAAAGGCTGATGTAATGGATATTCAAAGCTACTATTTACTCGTCCCGTTAGCACCTCTATTCGGTGCGCTTGCCGCAGGTTTGTTTGGCAAGGTATTGGGTCGAACATGGACGCACCGCATTGCGATTGCTATGGTGGGCGTGGCATTGTTCGGTGCGGTTAAGATCTTTATGAGCGTGCTGGCTGGTCATACATTTGATGGCACGGTTTACACTTGGTTAGTCTCTGATGGAGCTACGTTCCAAGTTGGTTTCTTGATAGATCGTTTGACCGCGACCATGATGCTGGTCGTCACCTCCGTATCGCTGATGGTGCATATTTACACCATAGGCTATATGTCCGAGGATGAAGGATATCAACGCTTCTTTAGCTACATTTCCTTGTTTACCTTCTCCATGCTGATGCTGGTGATGGCAAACAACTTTATGCAGTTGTTCTTTGGCTGGGAAGCTGTGGGCTTGGTGTCTTACTTGTTGATTGGCTTCTGGTATACACGTCCGACAGCCATTTACGCCAACTTAAAAGCTTTCTTAGTTAACCGTGTGGGCGACTTTGGTTTCTTGTTAGGCATTGCTTTGGTTCTGATGGTGTTTGGCTCTTTGAATTACGCCGATGTGTTCTCCCACGTTGAAGAACATGTCAACGACATTGCCCCGATTGCTGGCATGTCGGTTAATCTGATTACGGCGATTTGTATTTTGCTGTTTATCGGCGCGATGGGTAAGTCTGCTCAATTCCCTTTGCACGTATGGTTGCCAGATTCCATGGAAGGTCCAACCCCGATTTCCGCCTTGATTCACGCGGCGACGATGGTGACGGCTGGTATTTTCATGGTGGCACGTATGTCACCGATGTTTGAATTGTCTGATACTGCGTTGTCATTCGTGATGATTATCGGTTCGATTACCGCACTCTTTATGGGCTTCTTGGGCATTATCCAAAACGACATCAAGCGCGTGGTGGCTTATTCCACTTTGTCGCAATTGGGTTATATGACCGTGGCACTGGGCGCATCTGCCTATTCCGCAGCAATTTTCCATCTGATGACTCACGCGTTCTTCAAGGCCTTGCTGTTCTTAGGTGCAGGTAGCGTGATTATGGCGATGCACCACGATCAAGACATCCGCAATATGGGTGGCTTACGTAAATACATGCCCATCACGTGGATTACTTCATTGATTGGCTCGCTGGCTCTGATTGGTACGCCATTCTTCTCTGGCTTCTACTCCAAAGACAGTATTATCGAAGCAGTATCTTTGTCGCATCTGCCAGGTGCCAGCTTTGCTTATTTCGCCGTCGTAGCTGGGGTATTCGTCACCGCGTTCTACTCATTCCGTATGTACTTCCTTGTGTTCCACGGTGAAGAGCGTTTCGGCAAGGAACATCATGATGACCATCACGCACCTGCTGCGCACGCTGCTGCTCATGGTGATGCGCACGCTGATCATCATGCTGATGTACATGACGCACATCATGCAGATGACGACCATGACGATCATGCCCACCACGGTTTAGCCCCAGGCCAAAAACCGCATGAAACTCCTTGGGTGGTTTGGTTGCCATTGGTTTTGCTGGCGATTCCTTCGGTATTGATCGGTTTCTTTGCCATTGAACCCATGTTGTTTGGCGGCTACTTTAAAGAAGCGATTTATATCGGCGAACATCATCATGCTCTGCATGAAATGCACGAAGAATTCCACGGCGCGTTTGCCATGGCGTTGCATTCATTTACAACCTTGCCTTTATGGTTGGCGATTGCAGGGGTGGGACTGGCAGCATTCTTCTATTTGAAACGCCCTGACATTCCAGCTGCGATACAAAAGCGTTTCCAATGGGTTTATACCTTGCTGGATAACAAATACTACTTTGATCGTTTCAATGACTGGTTCTTCGCGGGTGGCGCACGTGGGGCGAGCACATTCCTTTCAAAATTTGGTGACCGTATTTTGATTGATGGCTTGTTGGTGAACGGCACAGCAAATATGGTGGGCAAGGTATCAGGTGTGGTGAGACGTTTGCAGTCTGGCTACATTTATCACTACGCATTTACCATGATAGTCGGTGTGTTCGTGTTGTTGACCATACGAACTTGGTTTGAATAGTTGTCAGTACAAACTGGCTAAGTAGAGAATTGGATTCATCCCCGATTTGATGTTTGCTACCTAGCCCCTCTGTCTTAAAAGTAAAAGGAATGACAGTATGATTTTTGGATTACCCGTAATTAGCGTCGCAATTTGGCTACCGATTTTGTTCGGTATTCTCGTCATGGCGACGGGCGATGATCGAAATGCGCCTTTGGCTCGAATGATCGCGTTAGTGGGCGGGGTATTGGGTTTCCTCGTGACGCTGCCGCTTTATACGGGATTTGATACCTCAACCAGTGCTATGCAGTTTGTTGAGTACCATTCATGGATTACACGCTTCAATATCCACTATCACTTGGGTGTGGATGGCATTTCGATGCTGTTTATCTTGCTGAATAGTTTCTTTACGCCTTTAGTCGTCTTGGCTGCTTGGAAGGTCATTGAAAAGCGCGTCGCGCAATACCTTGCTGCCTTCCTGATTATGTCTGGCATTGTGAATGGCGTGTTTGCCGCATTGGATTCCATCCTGTTCTACGTGTTCTGGGAAGCCATGCTAATTCCGATGTTTGTCATCATCGGTGTTTGGGGTGGACCACGACGCGTATATGCCGCGATGAAGTTCTTCCTCTATACCTTGCTGGGCTCTCTGCTCATGCTGGTTTCGTTGATTTACTTGTACAACCTGTCAGGCGGTAGTTTCGCGATTGAAGATTTCCATCGTGTGGCGATTCCGATGTCGGCTCAGATTTTGATTTTTGTCGCTTTTTTCTTCGCTTTTGCGGTAAAAGTGCCAATGTTCCCCGTGCATACATGGTTGCCAGATGCGCACGTTGAAGCTCCAACAGGCGGCTCAGTTGTGTTGGCGGCGATTATGTTGAAAGTGGGTGCTTACGGTTTCCTACGTTTCTCATTGCCGATTACCCCAGATGCGAGTCATAAGCTGGCTGGCGTGATGATCGCGCTGTCGCTAATTGCGGTGGTTTACATCGGTCTCGTGGCATTGATGCAGTCGGATATGAAGAAGTTGGTTGCTTACTCATCGATCTCACACATGGGTTTTGTGACCTTGGGGTTCTTCCTCTTCAACCAGTTCGGTATGGAAGGCGCGTTGTTGCAAATGATTTCGCATGGATTCGTTGCGGGCGCGCTGTTCTTATGTATCGGCGTGTTGTATGACCGTGTGCATTCGCGTGAAATTTCCGCCTACGGTGGGGTAGCCAATAAAATGCCCGTGTTCGCTGCGTTCTTTATGTTGTTCGCGATGGCAAATAGTGGCTTGCCTGGTACCAGCGCGTTTGTGGGTGAATTTATGGTCATCATGGCAGCGGTCAAAGTCAATTTCTGGTATGCCTTTGCGGCTGCTAGCACGCTGATTTTCGGTGCCGCTTACACTTTATGGA
This sequence comes from Gallionella sp., assembly GCA_028688275.1. Lineage (GTDB taxonomy): Bacteria > Pseudomonadota > Gammaproteobacteria > Burkholderiales > Gallionellaceae > Gallionella. The sequence goes on from JAQTYN010000015.1 coordinate 19,214, forward strand.
TGTATAAACGTGTTATTTTCGGGAAAGTGGTCAATCACCACGTGGCGGAATTAACGGACATCAATGCACGCGAAATCCTGATTTTGAGCGTGTTGGCAGCGATGGTGTTGGGTATGGGGCTGTATCCGCTACCGTTTGCAGATGTGTTACACGAGTCAGTCAGCAACTTGCTGGAACACGTGGCGCATTCCAAGATCCTGCTGGTTCAGTAGCTCGTCCTTGCTTCTGTAGTAACTAGTTGAGAATAAAGAGAAACTTGAGCGTAATTTTGAGGTAAATATAAGCATGGAACAACAACTAATTGAACTGCTGATGCCTGCTAGCGTGGAAATTTTCCTACTGGTGATGGCTTGCTTCATCCTGATTGCAGATTTATTGCTTACAAAAAGCGGGAAAATCTTCACTTTCTACTTGGTATTATTTACCCTGTTGGGCGCGGCAGCCTTAAGTGGTTTTACGCATGTCAATGATCACCCCATTTGCTATAACGGCATGTTTGTAGATGATGCTATGTCAGATACATTAAAGCTTTTGTCTAGCGTAGCCGTGATGATGATGTTGGTCTATTCGCGTGATTATTTGATGGCGAGAGGCTTGTTCACTGGTGAGTTTATGGTGCTGGTGCTGTTTGCCCTGCTCGGCATGGACGTGATGATTTCTGCCCATCACTTCTTGTCGCTGTATTTGGGGTTGGAATTGTTGTCCCTGAGCATGTACGCCTTGGTCGCTTTGCAACGTGATTCAGCTGTTGCGACTGAAGCTGCAATGAAATACTTTGTGTTAGGGGCTTTGGCTTCTGGGCTGTTGTTGTACGGCATGTCCATGTTGTACGGTGCGACTGGTTCGTTGGATCTCACCACAATTTCCCATGCTATTCAAAACGGCGTGCCAAATAAATCCTTGTTGGTCTTTGGTTTGGTATTTGTGGTCTCTGGTTTGGCGTTTAAGCTAGGCGTAGTGCCTTTCCACATGTGGGTACCTGACGTGTATCACGGTGCACCGACAGCGATGACCATGTTTATTGGCTCTGCCCCTAAACTAGCAGCCTTTGCTTTCACTGCGCGTATTTTGGTCGATGGGTTGCAACCTCTCGTCAAAGACTGGTCAGGCATGCTGATTATTCTGGCGGTTTCTTCAATGGCCTTGGGTAATTTGGCGGCGATTGCACAAACCAACTTGAAGCGCATGTTTGCTTACTCGACGATTTCACACATGGGCTTCTTGCTGTTGGGTTTCATCGCGGGCGGCATTGAAGGATATGGATCATCTATGTTCTATGTCGTGGTCTATGTGATGATGTCCCTAGGCGCGTTCGGCATGATTATGTTGTTGTCCCGTGCGGGTTTTGAGGCAGACAACTTGAGTGACTTCAAGGGGCTGAACCAACGTAGTCCTTGGTTAGCTTTCATGATGTTGCTACTGATGTTCTCAATGGCGGGCGTACCTCCTACCGTGGGCTTCTATGCAAAATTCTCGGTATTGAACGCAATTGTCCAAGCTGGCTATACCCCATTAGCTGTCATCTCTGTCATGTTCTCTTTGATCGGTGCTTTCTACTATTTGCGTATCGTTAAACTTATGTACTTCGACACTCCTGAAACCCACGAAGTTATCCAAGTATCGCCTGATACCGCTTTAGTCATTAGCCTAAATGGCCTAGGTGTGCTATTCCTTGGCCTGTTCCCAGGCGGACTGATGATGGTGTGTGCCATCGCGGTGAAACAATCGCTGCTGCTGCACTAAGCTGAAGGAAACAGAAAAATCGGGCGCAAGCCCGATTTTTTTTGACTGGAATTACTATTTTGAAGGTGTATTTTGATTTCGCCGTCTCATCTTGGATGTATAAGGGGCGGAAGCGAATATTGGCGTAGATGTGACACATTTAAACCTCGCAATACTCAACAAATTTATGAATTCATTATGAAAAGCGGACCTTGTTCCACCTAATCCCGACGGATTAGAGTGCAAAAACACCAATAGCACGCTTTTGTTTGCATTTTTCTTGATCATTTAGTCCTACCTGTACGCGTACAATGCGCCTTCGCGCCGCATGGCACAAACGTGCACACCGCCACCCGCTAAGGAGTTTTTCAATGTATTTATCCGAATTAAAAATCGAACATTTCAGGCAGTTTGGCAAAGGCGACAAAGCACTGACTTTGCCATTAAATGCGGGTTTGAATGTTTTGGTGGGTGAAAACAACGCGGGCAAAACCACCATCATTGATGCGATTCGCTGGGCATTGGGTACTACCGACCACAATATTTTGACGTTAAAAGATGAGGATTTTCATACTGACACTAAAAACGTTAACATGAAATGCGAAATATCCCTCTCAAAAAAGGAACACCAACGCTTACTCTTAGCAAAAGAACCTAAAGAACTTAAAGAACTTCCAAGGCACCTCCAATGGTTCAAAAAACACGCCAATGACAACAAGCCAGTAGAGCTTTATTTTGACCACTACGAAAAAACAAATGGCAAATTAACTTTTCTACACGCTACCTTCCTCCGCCCCTTACGCGACATAAAGTCAGCCTTTTCCGCCAGTCGCCAGTCACGGTTAGCTAAAGTTTTTCGCGATCAACAACAGGTACTTCAGAAACCCATCACGCAATATCACACCCTCTGTTTAGAGCTACAAACCCAACTACTCGATGTTATTAACGGTCAATCGACAACGTTTACAGAAACGTCACCTCCTGTCGTGTCAAACCAAAATTCTCAAGATAACTTTACCCGAAGAGTGTTGGCTTGGTTGAGTACGCCAGATGAAGAGCAATTACCAATTTCTAGCCAAATTACCCGACTTAAAGAATGGAAGGAGGCGTTGTGGAAGGACATCGCTACTACATTGCTCCGCGAGTTAGGCAAGGAAATAGGCATGAAAATGAGCATCCCAACCACCGTAGCACGAGAACAAGTCTGTGTGACGAGTGCGCTATTCCTTGCATATGACCAATGTCCATATTTCAACCATATTTTAGAGCATCGCCAAAAGTTGCTAGTGTTAGATTTGCCTGAATTTTTGAAGAAGTCTCTTTTAAATCAATTAACTTGCCAAAATAAAAATTCTTCTTTTTCTTCGCGTGATGCCTTAATAAGTGGACGGTGGCTACTAGAACAATTATGGAAATACCCAGAGCGTTTCACAATAAAATTAGAGCTAATTATGGCATTGGCTATGGAAATGCACCAAGTGCCACTGGTATTAAAAAACCCTCAAACTTTAGTAGATGCAATTGAATTAGCTACGAAAAAAATTGAGCAGTCAGATTGGAGTGAGTCGGAACAGATGGAATTGGATATGTCAGGAGTGATTTTTTTGGACTCCCAACTGTCTTTGGTCGGAGATATACTTAACTTGGAAAGCAATATAAGTGACGAATTATATGACAAATCCAAGCCTTTAGAAATGGTAGTCAATGCGGCGAATAAAGAGGTGCAAGAATTCCTAATTGGTGGACAAAATACGCTGAAAACTCTGCGGGATGAATTGATAGAAATGCTCAACGCTAAAGAATATCCAAACACCGCATCAAAAATAGAGCCGATACTTAAACCTGTATTGGAATTACTATCAAGTCTTGGCGATACACCACCCAACGAATCAATCAAGCAGCAACAATGCTTGAGTAACGCCGTTAACCAATTAGGAATCGCTCCACCCTTAGCAGTTGCAATACGAGTTTGGGATGAAACACGACGAGAAAAAGCCATTAGTTGGATTGGCGATGAGTTTGAGAAATGGTTTGAGGGATGGCTGTATAAACAGTTTCAAGATAGCTTTGAGGTACAACTATCCCAATATCACGAAAGTTTTAATCAAGAATATGTGGAAACTATTCAAAAAGATAAGGACAATCCACTTGGAAAAATTCAATCCAACCTGTCTGCATTCTCACTTACCCCTTGTCCTGAAGTTCAATTAAGCAGCAACCAAGATGCTATGCGTGCAAATATTGCCGAACACACCCTTTCTCACGCACTGGAAAGTAAGCATTTTAACGATTGGGACGCATTTTTTAACGCTCAAGAAGGGAGCGAAAAAGGTAAAAATGTAGCCGACTGGGAAAAAGAAGATGAACCACGAAAACGCTTTCTTCACGCCTTACAGCTCACTTCAAAGCAATCAGTGGGACTGGGATACGATAATTTGGTATATATCGCCACCGAATTACTGCTATTGGAACAAGCAACTGAGGGACTCAAATTATTGCTAATTAAAGAACCCGAAGCGCATCTTCATCCCCAGCTCCAGTTGAAACTGATGAAGTATTTGGACAAGCTGGCACAAGACGAAGGCATTCAGATTATCGTCACCACGCACAGCCCGAATTTGGCTTCAGCGGTGAAGCTGGAAAACATGACGATGATTCAAAATGGACAAGCCTTTTCCCTCGCTGAAAAGCTGACGCGGCTTCAAGGTAATGACTATCGGTTCTTGGAACGATTTTTGGATGTCAGCAAAGCCAATCTGTTTTTTGCCAGAGGCGTGCTGATTGTAGAAGGCATTGCCGAGGAAATTTTATTGCCCACATTGGCAAAGCTCATTGGACGAGATTTGACCGATTACGGCGTTTCTATCGTCAATGTCGGCGGCACTGGATTGGGACGTTATGCCAGAATTTTTCAGCGGGCAGAAGGCGACAATCGGCAAATTAACATCCCTGTTGCCTGTGTGACGGATATGGATGTGATGCCGAATTGCGCGCCAGATATTTTGAAATTAAAAAAAGAGGCTAAAAATAGGCAATGGCGTGCAAAATACCACTTTAACAATGACACCGAAGCACTAAAGCTAGAGCGAGAAGAAATCGAAGTCAATTTGGCAGGGACAAAAGGTAAAAGGCAGTCTGTACAAGTGTTTGTAGCAGATGAGTGGACTTTTGAATACGACCTTGCTTATTTTGGACTTACCAAAAATAGCCAATACCTTGCTAAAAGCGTTCATATCGCAGCTAGGCTTGCGAAAAAAGATGCCTCGCTTGCGAAATCCACAAAAACACAAGATAACGAGACCTTTGAACAAGCCTTAACACAAGAGAAAAACACAGCCGAAACAGATTTCGATGACTTGGTCAAAGATTCAAAGAGTGGAGACGGATATAATTGCCAAGAAATGTTAGCAACCAATGTGTATTCATTATTTACCAACGGTACGAAAGCCTCTAAATCTATTGCAGCGCAATACTTGGCTGATGCGTTAGAAAAAGAAACTCAATTTAACAAGCAACAATGGCGCGAAATTTTGCCCCCGTATTTGGTTAATGCAATTGATTACGTCACCGCACCGATCACAAACCCTACATAGCGCAAGCGCAATACGGGAAGTCACGCTCAAAATCCTGTATTCCGCTTGCGCTGCATACAGGCTACCGTCCCCTAATTTCCGCGCCACCCCACCGCAGAAATTAACCCTCCTTAAAAATCTGCGATAATCGCGCATTAACGCAGCATTTCCCTTGGAGAATTTATGTTATTGATGATCGACAATTACGATTCATTTACTTACAACCTCGTGCAGTATTTCGCTGAGTTGGGCGAGGAGGTGGTGGTGTATCGGAATGACCAAATTACGGTCGCCCAGATTGAGGTGATGAATCCGCAGCATATTGTGGTGTCGCCTGGCCCTTGTACCCCGAATGAGGCGGGGGTTTCCGTCGCTGCCATTCAACACTTTGCGGGCAAAATCCCGTTGTTGGGGGTGTGTTTGGGGCATCAAAGTATTGGGCAGGCGTTTGGCGGGCGGATTATCCACGCCAAGCAGTTGATGCACGGGAAAACCTCGCCGATTCATCATCATAGCAACAGCGTGTTTACGGGTTTGCCTGATCCGTTTATTGCCACGCGCTATCATTCTTTGGTGATTGAACGCGAAACGATTCCCGATTGTTTGGATATCACCGCGTGGACGGACGATGGCGAAATTATGGGCGTGCGGCATAAAACCCTCGCGGTGCATGGCGTGCAATTTCACCCTGAATCTATACTCACTGAGCATGGTCACGCCATGCTGAAAAACTTTTTGGAGGGCAAGCCATGACACCACAAGACGCATTGAAACGCATTATCGAACACCGCGAAATTTTCCATGACGAAATGGTGTCGCTGATGCGGCAGATGATGAGCGGCACGGTGTCGCCTGTGATGATCGCCGCGATTATCACGGGCTTGCGCATTAAAAAAGAAACCATCGGTGAAATCGCTGCCGCCGCGCTGGTGATGCGCGAACTTTCCACCAAGGTCGATTTGGCGGACGACGGGCGGTTGGTGGATACCTGCGGCACGGGCGGCGATGGCGCGCATACCTTTAACATTTCCACGGCGGCAGCGTTTGTTGCAGCGGCGGCGGGCGCGAAAATCGCCAAGCACGGCGGGCGGTCGGTGTCGTCGCAATCGGGCAGTGCGGATGTGCTGGAAGCCTTGGGGGTGAATATCAACCTCACGCCTGACCAAACCGTGCAGTGCATCAATGAGGTCGGCTTCGGTTTTATGTTCGCGCCGAATTACCACAGCGCGATGAAACACGCCGCACCCGTGCGCCGCGAATTGGGCGTGCGCACCTTGTTCAATATCCTAGGCCCGCTGACCAATCCCGCTGGTGCAAAGCAACAATTGATGGGCGTTTTCCACCCCGATTTAGTCGGCATTCAAGCGCGTGTATTGCAACGCCTCGGCAGCCGCCGCGCCTTAATCGTGCATGGCGAAGACGGCTTGGACGAAATCACCCTGACAGGCAAAACCTTGGTGGCGGAATTGAAAGACGGTGTCGTCACTGAATACACCCTGCACCCCAGCCAATTTGGTTTGCAAACTGCCTCGTTGCAAGATCTATATGCCGACAGCATCACCGCCTCACGCGATATGTTGTTGGATGTATTGAACAACCAAGCAGGCGCAGCGCGAGATATCGTGTTGTTGAATGCGGGCGCGACGATTTATCTGGCGGGACTCAGCGACGACTTGGCGGCAGGGATTGCCAAAGCTGCTGAAACCATTGCCAGTGGTGCAGCCAAAGCTAAGTTGGTGGATTTGATTGAAATAAGCAATAAAATCAAAACCTAATCTAGGGATGTGCTGATTAAATCCGTTCGCCCTGAGCCCTGAGCCCTGAGCCCTGAGCCCTGAGCCCTGAACTCTGAACTCTGAACTCTGAACTCTGAACTCTGAGCCGTGAACTCTGAGCCGTGAGCCGTGAGCCGTGAGCCGTGAGCCGTGAGCCGTGAGCTTGTCGAACGGTCGAACGGTGAATGAATTTAATCTATTGATTTCATTGAATCGTCCATTCATGTTTCGACAAGCTCACCATGTACGGAAGATTCAATCAGCGTTTCCCTTGGTTTTTTGCGTCGTAAAAAGGCAATTCACATACGAAAGGGAGCCGATTATCACAGCATTTGATAACGTGATGAGGGTGTGCTGCGAATCGGCTTTGGCAATTGATTGGAGGCTTGAGGCTGAGTAAACACGTCACTGAAATGGACGAGTTTTCGCCGCTTGAAGTCACCTAGACGTAATTGAAATCCGCGTAAATGCTGTACAATTCTCCCTGTTTTTGAGTATATTCCGTATATTCACTTAATTTAATCCCAACCAGCTAAATCATGGCTCAATTTATCGCTTTTGAAAAAGATGCAGAAGTCGCGGGGCACGCTGTCCTGACCTGTTTAAATTGTTTTCCTGAGTATTTTCGTGCCGATGTGGAGCGATTACTGAAGGAAAAAAATATCGTAGATATAGCCCCGAACAAATGGTTTAACTTACAGAATTATTTGGATGTACTCAAAGAGGTGTCAACTCGCTATGGTGTCAATACGCTTTTTAATGTGGGGGTAGCGATAGGTGACAGCATCCCTTTTTCACCTGGAACCACGTTGGAAGCTGCTTTGTCTGCTTGGGATGGCGCATATCGTTCACATCATCACAATGCTTATCTTGGACACATCAAGCTACGCTCATTCGATGACCAAGCTAAAAAAGCCGTGGTAGAAGTCAAAACCCCCTATCCCTGTCATTTTGAACGCGGCATCGCAACGGCATTTGCGCGTAAATGTAAGCCTCAAGACGCGGGTTTTATTGATGCTCAACTAGACAAAAGTAAGCCATCACGCCTAGACGGTGCGGATTCGAGCTTTTATGTCATCTATTGGATCTAGTCTGATTTAAAAGCCCGACCACGCGCTATACGTCGGGCTTTATGCCTCAAGCAAATTCATCCACTGCTTGAAAACTGAAACGTGAAACAAACCATCACGCACCCACACATTTTCACCCTCAAGCACATTCTCCCTGTACGCTTCTCCATTCCTGTTAATGGTATGATGCGCGCCTTGTTTCGGGCGGGCTGCCTGATTGAATTTGAGATATTTTTTTGGAATAGATGATGAAAAGCAGTGAAATTCGCCAGCAGTTTTTAGACTTTTTTGCCTCTAAGGGGCATCAAATTGTTGCTTCTAGTTCGCTCGTGCCGCACGACGACCCGACTTTGTTGTTTACCAACGCGGGGATGAACCAGTTTAAAGATGTGTTTTTGGGCTTTGATAAACGCCCTTACAGCCGTGCTACGTCGTCGCAAAAATGCGTGCGGGCGGGCGGCAAACACAACGATCTGGAAAATGTGGGCTACACGGCGCGTCATCACACTTTCTTTGAAATGTTGGGAAATTTCAGCTTTGGCGATTATTTCAAACACGATGCGATTCGCTACGCGTGGGAATTATTGACCGTGGTGTTTAAATTGCCTGCGGAAAAGTTGTACGTCACGGTCTATGCCGAAGATGACGAAGCCTACGATATTTGGACTCAGGAAGTCGGCGTGCCAGCGGATCGGGTGATTCGCATCGGCGATAACAAAGGCGCACGCTATGCGTCGGATAATTTTTGGATGATGGGCGATACGGGCCCTTGCGGTCCTTGCACCGAAATTTTCTACGACCACGGTGAGCATATTTGGGGCGGGTTGCCAGGTTCGGCAGAGGAAGACGGTGACCGTTATATCGAAATTTGGAACAACGTATTTATGCAGTTCAACCGCGACGAAGCGGGGGTGATGCACCCGTTGCCAAAACCGTCGGTGGATACGGGCATGGGCTTGGAGCGGATTTCCGCCGTGTTGCAAGGCGTGCACGCCAACTACGAAATTGATTTATTCCAAACGCTGATTCAAGCCGCTGCGCGTGGAACCCGTTGCGCAGACTTGGATTCGCCGTCGTTGAAAGTATTGGCGGATCATATACGCGCTTGTTCATTCCTGATTGCGGACGGTGTGATTCCTGGCAACGAAGGGCGCGGTTATGTGCTGCGCCGCATCATCCGTCGGGCGATTCGTCATGGTTACAAACTCGGCGCACGCGGCGCATTCTTCTACAAAATCGTGCCTGATTTAGTGGGCGAAATGGGCGCAGCCTATCCCGAACTCGCCGCCGCACAAGCTCGCGTCATGGATATGTTGAAGTTGGAAGAAGAACGCTTCTTCACCACCATTGAGCATGGCATGGCGATTTTGGAAGCGGAACTTGCCAGCATGGGCGACGGCAAAATTTTCAATGGCGAAACGGCTTTCAAATTGCACGACACCTTTGGCTTCCCGCTGGATTTAACCGCTGACATTTGTCGCGAAAATGATGTGACGGTCGATGCGGCCGCGTTTGATGCGGCGATGGCAAACCAAAAACAAATGGCGCGTGCGGCGGGCAAATTCAAAATGACCGTGAATTTGGATTACGCGGGGCCGACCACAACTTTCCACGGTTATGACGTGTTGGCGCACCAAGGCAATATTTTGGCGTTGTACAAAGACGGCACGCCTGTGAACGAATTGAATGAGGGCGACTTGGGCGTGGTGGTGTTGGATGACACGCCGTTCTACGCGGAATCGGGCGGGCAAGTCGGCGACTGCGGTGAGTTGCGCAGCGTGCATGGTATTTTCACCGTGGAAGACACGCAAAAAATTCAAGCCACGGTGTTTGGGCATCACGGTGTCGTCACGACGGGCAAATTGACCGTGGGCAATGGCGTGCAAGCGCGGGTGGATGTGGCGGCGCGGCAACGCATTATGCGTAACCACTCGGCGACGCATTTGATGCACAAAGCCTTGCGCGAAGTGCTGGGCAGCCATGTGCAACAAAAAGGCTCGCAAGTCGATGCGGACAAAACGCGCTTTGACTTTGTGCACAATCAACCTGTGACGGATGCGGAAATTCGCCAAGTCGAAGCCATTGTGAACGCGGAAATTTTGGCGAACAGCGCGTGCCAAGGGCGGGTGATGAGCATTGCCGATGCGCAACAAACGGGTGCGATGATGTTGTTCGGTGAAAAATACGGCGACGAAGTGCGCGTGTTGGACATTGGTTCGTCGCGTGAATTGTGCGGCGGCACCCACGTTGGGCGCACGGGCGACATCGGCGTGTTCAAAATTATGGCAGAAACGGGTATTGCCTCTGGCGTGCGGCGGATTGAAGCGGTCACAGGCGAAGGCGCGTTGGCAGTGTTGGCAACACAAGGGATGCAATTGCAACAAATCGCCGATGCGGTGAAATCCCCGTTGGGCAACATCGCTAATCGTGTGGATCTCGTGCTGGACAATATGAAGGCACTGGAAAAAGAACTGGCGCGCTTGAAATCCAAATTGGCAGCGGCACAAGGCGACAGTTTGTTGGCGCAAGCGACCGACATCAACGGCGTGAAAGTGTTGGCGGTGGAATTGGAAGGCGCGGACGCGTTGGCATTGCGCGAAACGTTGAACAAGTTAAAAGACAAACTGCCGCGCTTCGCCGTGGTGTTGGCGGCAGTGAATGACGGCAAAGTAAACTTAATCGCAGGCGTGTCGGCAGACTTGACCAAAACCGTGAAAGCGGGCGACTTGGTCAACAGCGTGGCGCAACAAGTCGGCGGCAAAGGCGGTGGCAAACCCGATATGGCGATGGCGGGCGGGACGCAGCCTGAACATCTGGCGACGGCGTTAGCGAGTGTGACGGATTGGGTGCAAGCTAAATTGGCGTAGTATTGTCGGGGCGCGCAGGCTGTGCGCCCTGATTTTGCAGAAAGACCTGATTGTAAATTATCGTGGATAAGTCATTAAGCTGTTGGTCGTTGGCTTTTGTTAGTGGCAGCAAAATAAGCGCAGCGCATACACGATTATTTGCTATATATTTATGTGAGTATGCTTGTTTTTTATCTGGCCAACTAACGACTAACAGCTAGCGACTAACGACTCAATACCTGATTTAAACCGCTTATACGTTTCATCCTCCGCCTCCCCAACAGGACTTCAAGATGCGTTTTTTCAACTGGATTTATCGACATACCAAGCTTTTTTTAAGCGTGAGCTTGTTGCTGGTTCTAGCGGCTGTGGTACTGGTCGGTAAGCTCGTGAAATATGAGCTGGATGAGGGACGTGAGTTGCCGCTCGCGAAGGCGTTGAGTATCTATAGCGCGACCTTGAAAAGTGAAACATCGGATAGTCGAGTGATGGGCGCGATTATGCTGTTGGGCTTGGAAAATCAAAGTGCCAAGCAGATGGTGCTGGGAAATTTGTCGAGTGATGCGCCTCAGGTGATGTCGGTGTTGGACACCATACGTGAGCAGTATGAAACCAATAGCGCGTATCTGGTCAGTCAATCTGGCGTGATTGTGGCACGCAGTCATCAGGTGGATTATCAAGAAGTCGGTAAAAGCATCGAGATGCGCCCCTATGTGCAACTCGCACTCAATGGCATCGCGAGTGTCTATCCTGCGGTTGGCAAGCAAAGTAATGAACGTGGCGTGTATCTCGCCGCACCTGTACTGGCGGAAGCCGACTTGCACGCTGCACCCATTGGCGTGGTGGCGGTCAAAGTGGGCGCAGGAAAAATGGATGCCTTGCTTAAAAATTGGGAAAGTGGTCCTGCCATTATCGTGTCGCCACAAGGCGTGGTATTTGCCAGCAACCGTCCCGATTGGTTGTTTAGCTTAACGGGCAAGGTAACGCCTGAGCGCATCGCCCGCATTCAGGAAGCACGTCAATTTGGTCATCGTTTTATTCAAGCGAATAGCGCGTCCTTGCCCTTTGTCGCCAATAGCACTGAAACCCGTATCAACGAGACGCGCTATGTGATTCGCCATATTCCTTTGGCGTGGAATGATCCACAAGGCGAATGGACTCTGGTGTTGCTCGATCAACGTCAACCTTGGTGGCAATACTGGCGGGTGTGGGCTTTTGGCGGATTAGCAGGTTTATTGGTCGGATTAGCTCTATTCTGGTTCTACAGCATCGCGCGTAATACGGTCTTGAAACAGGAAAATATGCGTGCTTTAGAAGGCGCGCAATCCCGTTTGCGCGAACTCACTGACAACGCACCCGTCGCGGTCTATCAAATCATGCTGGATCACAACGGTCTGCGCAGGCACCAGTTCATTAGTCGCCGCGTCAAAGATATTTTAGGGGTTAATCTCGATGAGGTGATGGGGCAACGCAAACGGTTGTTTGAGCACGCCGTTGAAGCCGATCTACAAAAGTATGAGGCGATCCTAGATATGAGTATGCACAAGGGTGAAGGATGGAATGCTGAGTTCCGTGTGCAACTCAATGGCAAAACACGCTGGATACAGAGCGTCGCGCACGCACTGCGGATGGCGGATGGCTCGATACATTACAACGGTTTTTTAGAAGACATTACCGAGCGTAAGCTGGTGACTGAGGAAATGCAGCGCGCACGACATCTCGCAGAAGAAGCCACGCAGATGAAATCGGACTTTTTAGCGAACATGTCGCATGAGATTCGCACGCCGATGAATGCGATTGTAGGGCTATCTCACTTAGCCCTGAAAACCGACCTCACACCACGCCAATTAGATTATTTACATAAAATTCAACAGTCTGGACAGCATTTGCTCGGCATCATCAACGACATTCTAGATTTTTCCAAAATCGAAGCAGGGAAGTTGGCGATAGAACATATTCCCTTGGAACTGGAAAAAGTCTTGAGTACAGTCGAAAGCTTAATGGCTGAAAAAACCAAGTCCAAAGGCTTGGCATTGGTGTTTGATGTAGATAAAGACGTGCCGCTGTATTTGGTGGGGGATCCCTTACGTTTGGGGCAAATTTTGATTAACTATGCCAACAATGCGGTGAAATTTACCGAGCATGGTGAAATCAATATCTCGGTGCGTAAGCTGGACAGTGACCGCGAAGGGGATGTGCTGCTGCGTTTTGCCGTGCGCGATACGGGCATAGGCATGACCCCAGAACAAATGACGCGGCTATTCCAAAGTTTCCAGCAAGCGGACACCTCTACCACCCGACAATATGGTGGCACAGGGTTGGGCTTGGCAATCAGTAAAAACTTGGCAGGACTGATGGGCGGCGAGGTCGGTGCGGAAAGTGAATTGGGCAAAGGCACGACTTTCTGGTTTACCGCCCATTTTGGTAAAGGTATCGAAATGGCGAGTTATGCGCAGCTGCCACCTGAATTGCAGGGACGACGCATGTTGGTGGTCGATGACAACGAAAATGCACGCATCGCGCTGACTGAAACGTTAGCTGAAATGCGATTAGCCGTCAGCGTAGCGGAATCGGGTCACGCCGCCGTCGCGGCAGTACAAAATGCAGAAGTCGCAGGGGAACCCTTTGAAATGGTGTTTCTGGATTGGAAAATGCCCGATATGAATGGGGTGGAAACCGCACGTGCCATTCGTGCCTTGGGCTTGCAACATACGCCCTATCTCGTTATGGTCACCGCATACGGACGAGAAGAAGTACTGAATCAAGCTGAGCAAGCTGGCATACACGACACTTTGATTAAACCTGTTCACGCGCTGTTGTTGTATGACACCGTGGTTCGGGCATTGGGTAGCGAAAGCATACATAAAGAAAATAGGGTGAAGGAAAATTCAGAGGAGGTCGATATGTCCAAAGTGCAAGACGCGTGGGTGTTATTGGTCGAGGATAACGAGTTAAATCAGCAAGTGGCAGGTGAGCTGTTGACCTATGCGGGACTGAATGTCGTTGTGGCAGAAAATGGGGCGATAGCGATAGAAAAACTGCATGAACAGTATTTTGATGTGGTGCTGATGGACATGCAGATGCCTGTGATGGACGGCGTGGAAGCGACGCGTCACATTCGCGGACTCCCGCAATTTGCTACTTTGCCGATTATCGCCATGACCGCGAATGTCATGCAGCCCGACAAAGATCGCTGCGCGGAGGCGGGGATGAATGATTATTTGTCTAAACCAATAGAGCCCGATGAGTTGTGGCAGATGTTGTTAAAGTGGATTCCAGCGCGAGAGAGCGGTAATCACTCGTCTGCGACTAAGCAAGATATCGCATCCCTGACCACTGCTGATTTGCCGAATCACATCTCAGGATTGAATACCGCTTTGGGCTTGCGCCGTGTGCTGGGACGAACCGATCAATATGTGTCTATGTTGCGGAAATTTATCGCTGGGGAGACCGACTTCACGGCGACGATAGAAGCGGCTTTAGCACAAGGCGATTTGAATACCGCAGAACGGATCGCTCATACCTTGAAAGGCGTGGCAGGCAACATTGGGGCAACGCCCTTGCAACAATCGGCTGCGGTATTGGAAACCCGTTTGCGTGAAAAACAAGCGCGCCCTTTGCTGGATGATGCGCTTCATGAAACGTCAGGCATATTGCAAAATCTGCTTATCGCCTTGATCGCGGTATTGCCCGCTGAAGCTGTTAGTCTGCAAACAACGGTTGTGGATACGGCACAGTTGCAGGCAGTTTGCAGCAAATTGCATGATTTAATACAAGACAACGATCCAGATGCAGCTGAGTTGTTCGCCGAGAATCGTGCGATGTTACAAGGTGCTTTCCCTGACGTGGTGGGGGAGATAGAAACCGCTTTGAATGATTTTGAGTTTGATGCGGCTTGGGCGGTATTGCAAAAAGCCAGCTCGCACGCAGGAATCTCCTACACAACGACATAGGAAAGAGCATGTGGAGGGGGAGGGGTGCCGCAGCAGAACACGCTGCGGCACAGCGGTTTACTTCAACGCTTCAGTCAAGTGAGGCGCGATGATTTTCAACAGTTGCGGATGAATTTCGTTATTGCCTGCGCAGATGTGTCCTGTTTCCAAGAAACGATCTTTGCCTGCGAGGTCACTGATTAAACCGCCTGCTTCGGTTACCATTAAACAGCCCGCAGCGATGTCCCACGTTTTTAAACCTGTTTCAAAAAACCCATCGTAGCGTCCTGCTGCCATCCACGCCAAATCCAACGCCGCCGAACCAGGGCGACGCAAACCAGCGGATTTTTCCATCAATTCTTCAAAAATCGCCAAGTACGCGTCTTTATGGCGGAAATTGGTGTAAGGAAAACCTGTGCCGATAACGCTGTCTGCCATATGTAGGCGTTTGCTCACCCGAAGACGTTTGTCATTCAAGTACGCACCGCGACCACGTGAGGCAGTGAATAGCTCGTTCTTAGTGGGATCATAAATCACGGCTTGAGTCAAAATGCCTTTGTGTTGCAAGGCAATCGACACCGCATATTGCGGAATGCCATGCAGGAAGTTAGTGGTACCATCCAGTGGGTCAATAATCCACAGAAATTCGGATTCACCTTGGCTACCGCTCTCTTCTGCTAGAATCGCATGGTCGGGATAGGCTTCCAGCAAGGTTTGAATGATGGTTTGTTCAGCGGCACGATCGACTTCACTGACAAAATCCGCGTGGGCTTTTTTGTTGACGGTGAGTTGATCGACTTTGTCAGAAGCGCGGTGAATCAAATTACCTGCGCGACGTGCGGCTTTAACCGCTGTGGTAAGCATGGGATGCAAAATGGGCATGGAACGACCTTTTTAATGAGCTGAGAAATTCAGCGCGCATTTTAGTTGGAATTACGCTTTGTATAAACAAAATCTTACGGATAACGTGCGCGTTGTCCTCAGTCACACCACTCACCCTGGCAATATTGGTGCCGCCGCGCGTGCCATGAAGACCATGGGGCTGCGTCATTTGTACCTGATTAACCCCCGTCACTTCCCTGATCCGCAAGCCAGTGCGATGGCGGCAGGGGCGGATGATGTGCTGGAAAATGCGGTGATTTGCGACAGCATAGACGCGGCCTTGGAAGGTGTGGTGTTTACGGTTGCCATGACGGCGCGGCTGCGAGATATTTCAATCGAAGTCAAAACGCCCCGTGTCGCCATGCCCGAAGTATTGCAACATGCACAACAACAGCCCGTCGCCTTATTGTTTGGCACAGAAATGTCAGGGCTGACCAATGCAGAAATGGGCAAAGCGCAAGTATTGGTCAACATCCCCACCCATCCTGATTTTTCGTCGCTCAATGTAGCGGCGGCGGTACAGGTGATGTGTTATGAATTTGCCGTTGCGTCAGAAAGTTTTGTGCCCAGTGTGCCAGAGGTGCAGCCCGCACGTTATGAGCAAATGGAAAGCTATTTCGCGCATCTGGAAAAAACGCTGTTTGAAATTGGCTTTTTCACCACACAAAAACCTAACCGCATGATGCA
This sequence comes from Gallionella sp., assembly GCA_028688275.1. Classification (GTDB taxonomy): domain Bacteria; phylum Pseudomonadota; class Gammaproteobacteria; order Burkholderiales; family Gallionellaceae; genus Gallionella. The sequence goes on from JAQTYN010000015.1 coordinate 35,700, forward strand.
GCGTTTACGCCGTTTATATGCCCGCGCCAGATTGGAACAGGAAGAAATCAACATTTTGCGTGGAATGTTGAGTGTAACGACGGAGTATAATGCTCGCTTGAAAATTCGTTACCAACAAGAACACGCTGAAGCGCAACGTGTGGCTCAGTCAAAATAATACCCCATGTTCCAAAATATCAAAGAAGACATTGCCAGCGTATTCGACCGCGACCCCGCAGCACGAAATACCATTGAGGTACTGACCTGTTATCCAGGTTTGCACGCTCGCACCGTCCATCGACTCACCAACAAACTCTGGCACGCCAACTTCAAATGGTTGGCGCGGTTTTTATCGCATCTGGCACGTGGATTGACAGGCATTGAAATTCACCCTGGGGCGACCATAGGACGACGATTTTTTATTGATCACGGCATGGGCGTGGTCATCGGCGAAACAGCGGAAATTGGCGATGATGTGACGATTTATCATGGCGTCACCTTGGGTGGCACCTCATGGCGACATGGTAAACGTCATCCGTCGCTGGGGAATGGCGTGGTGGTTGGTGCTGGGGCAAAAATTCTCGGTCCCATTTGCATTGGTGAAAATGCCAAAATTGGCTCGAATGCGGTGGTGGTCAAGGATGTGCCTGCTGGTGCCACGGCAGTGGGTATTCCCGCCCGCATCTTGGATGAGGAAAAGAAAAAGGCAGAAGGCTTTAATGCCTACGGCTTGGGCAATGACCAGAATGACCCGCTCAGCAAAGCGATCCATGGGTTGTTGGGGCACAGTGTGACGGTCGATCAACGCATTGATTTTATTTTGCAACAACTGGAAAGGATGGGGGTCAGCACAGCTGCCGAAGCACGCGCCACAGCGGATAAATTTGACCCTAAATACCTAAATAATATAGTTGACTGAAAAAAACAGGTATTCTATACTGCAATCAGAATTTGTTTTACCCCCTCAATACCAAGTAAGGAGAATGAAATGAGATTGACAACTAAAGGACGTTTTGCGGTTACCGCAATGGTGGATTTGGCGACGCGAGGCGGTAAAGCTCCCGTGACGCTAGGTGCGATCAGTGAACGACAAGGCATTTCATTGTCATATTTGGAACAGTTATTTGGCAAGCTGCGTCGCAACGAAATTGTTGCAAGTGTGCGCGGGCCAGGAGGCGGTTATTGCTTGGCGCGTCCTAGCTCCAAAATCACCATTGCGGATATTGTGACGGCGGTGGATGAGCCACTGGATGCGACAGGCTGCGACAGCAAAGGGGATTGCCATAAAGGTCGTCCTTGCACGACGCATAATCTGTGGATGGGATTGAATGAAACGATATACGCCTACTTAGCTGAAATCACCTTAAAACAGGTGGTGGATGGACAAGCAAGTTGTGATAAATCCAGCGTTGTCAGCGTAAACAAATCAACCCCAAAAGTTGTGGCATAAGGCCAAACGATATGAAACTACCCATTTATATGGACTATTCTGCGACGACCCCTGTTGATCCACGGGTTGCGGAGAAAATGATCCCGTATCTTACTGAGCACTTTGGTAATCCTGCGAGTCGTTCACATTCATTTGGCTGGGTAGCAGATGAGGCAGTAGAAAGGGCTCGCCAGCAAGTGGCGGAGTTGGTGAATGCCGATGCTAAGGAAATTATCTGGACTTCTGGCGCAACGGAATCGAACAACCTCGCCATCAAAGGCGCAGCGCATTTTTACCAAGGTAAAGGCAAACATCTGATTACCATGCGGATTGAGCATAAAGCCGTGATCGATACCGTGCGAGAACTGGAACGCGAAGGGTTTGAGGCTACTTTTTTAGATCCTGAACCGAATGGTCTGCTGGATATTGAAAAGTTAAAGGCAGCAATCCGTCCTGATACGATTTTGGTATCGGTGATGCACGTCAATAATGAAATCGGCGTGATTCAAGACATCGCGGCAATCGGTGAACTCTGCCGTTCCAAAGGCATTTTGTTTCATGTCGATGCGGCACAATCGACAGGCAAAGTCGAGATTGATTTGAGCAAGCTCAAAGTGGATTTAATGTCCTTTTCGGCACATAAAACCTACGGCCCCAAAGGCATCGGTGCACTGTATGTACAACGTAAACCGCGTGTACGTCTGGAAGCACAAATGCACGGCGGCGGTCACGAACGTGGTATGCGTTCTGGGACGCTGGCAACGCATCAAATCGTTGGCATGGGCGAGGCTTTTGCCATTGCCAAGGCTGAAATGGCAACGGATAACACGCGTCTTCGAGCACTACGGGATCGCTTGCTGGATGGGCTGATGAGCATGGAAGAAGTTCATATCAACGGAGATATGGAGCATCGTGTGCCACACAATTTGAATTTAAGCTTTAATTTTGTGGAAGGCGAGTCGCTGATTATGGCGATTAAAGATGTTGCTGTGTCCAGTGGGTCGGCTTGTACTTCTGCCAGCTTGGAGCCTTCATACGTCTTGCGCGCACTCGGGCGCAGTGATGAATTGGCACACAGCTCCATCCGTTTCAGCGTCGGGCGTTTCACGACCGAAGCAGAAGTCGATTATGTGATTGAACTGCTCAAAAATAAAATCGGCAAACTACGCGAACTCTCGCCGCTCTGGGAAATGTATCAGGACGGCATTGATTTAAATACCGTGCAGTGGGCGGCACATTGAAAGACAGTCGCTAGTTGGTAGTCGTTAGCCGTTAGTTAAAACCAAAAACAGTTGCTAGGCGTTAGCTGTTAGTCGTTAGTTAAAACCAACATAGCTAACAACTAAAAACTAATAGCTAGAAACTAACGACTAGCAGCTAACGACTAGCACTAGCGACGATAAGGAGCGAACTACCATGGCTTACAGCGATAAATTATTAGATCACTATGAAAACCCCCGCAACGTCGGTTCTTTTGCGAAGGATGCGGAAGGCTTGGGAACAGGCATGGTCGGCGCGCCTGCGTGTGGCGATGTGATGAAGTTGCAGATCAAAGTCGGTAAAGACGGCGTGATTGAAGATGCTAAATTTAAGACTTATGGTTGCGGTTCGGCAATTGCATCAAGCTCGTTGGTGACGGAATGGGTCAAGGGCAAGACCGTGGAGCAGGCGTTGGAAATTAAAAACACCCACATTGCTGAAGAACTGGCGTTGCCACCTGTAAAAATTCACTGCTCGATTTTGGCGGAAGATGCGATTAAAGCAGCTGTGGCTGATTACCGTGCCAAGCAGGGCGGTAATGTTGAAGCGGCTGCGTGCAAGGGCAGTATTTAAGCGAATACTGATATAATCCGCAGCGGGATGGTCGAGTTAAAATTCAAACGAACACTAAACTAACCATCCGTTCTTGATGAGTCTGTCGAACCATGAGCGGAAGGTGTGAAGAATTATCCGCTCACCCTTCGACAAGCTCAGGGCGAACGGATCAAATAATAATCCTTAAAGGGAAAATCATGGCGATTACACTTACCGCGACCGCTGCCAAGCATGTTCAAAATTTTATGATCAAACGTGGCAAAGGCGTGGGTTTACGTTTGGGCGTGCGCACTACGGGCTGTTCGGGCATGGCATATAAATTGGAATTTGCGGATGTGATCGAAGAAGATGACTTGCAATTCCAAAGCCAAGGTGTGACGGTGTTAATCGACCCCAAAAGCCTGCCTTATTTAGACGGTATGGAGTTGGATTATCAGCGCGAAGGCTTAAATGAAGGCTTTAAATTCAACAACCCCAATGTCAAAAATGAATGTGGCTGCGGGGAAAGCTTCCAAGTTTAGCCACGATGTCCGCTCTTCATTTCGACACCCAACAAAGCCATTTCGCCCTGTTCGGTTTGTCCCCCGCGTTCCGCTTGGACTTGCGCCAACTGGAACGCGACTATCGCACTTGGCAAACGCAAGTTCATCCTGACAAAGCCGCGCACTTGCCCGCAGCCGAACAGTTGCTTGCTATGCAGCAAGCCAGTTGGATTAACGAAGCCTATCAAACCTTGCGCAGCCCCTTGCGTCGAGCCCGTTATTTACTCATGTTGCACGGTATCGACACCCAAGAAGAAACCAATACCGTCATGCCCATGGATTTTCTCATGGCGCAAATGGAAAAACGAGAAGCCGTGGTAGAGGCTAAACATCTCAAAGATGTTGAACAACTAGATGCACTCAACGCCCAAGTTGAACAAGAAATCGCTGATTTAGAAAAACAATTAGCGATTTATTTAGACGACACGCAAGATTACCCCCACGCAGCAGCAGCCGTTCGCAAACTGCGTTTTATGGAAAAACTCGGCGAAGACATCCTCGCCGCTTATGATGAAATAGAGAGTCGTTAGCTTTTGGTCGTTAGCTTCTAGTCGTTAGTTGTTAGTGGAGCATAACGAACGGGCAATAACGAACGACCAACAACTAGCGACTAACGACTACCAACTAACGACTAAAAATGGCTCTACTACAAATTTCCGAACCTGGCATGAGCACTGCGCCGCACCAACATCGTTTGGCGGTGGGCATAGACTTGGGCACGACCAACTCGCTGGTCGCGACGGTGCGTCATGGCATCAGCGTGGTGTTGAATGACGAAAACGGGCGGGCGATGTTGCCGTCGGTGGTGCGCTATACCGCTGATGGGCAAATTATCGTGGGCGAAGCCGCGCAGTTGATGCAAAGCCAAGATACCGCCAACACCATCAGTTCGGTCAAACGCTTTATGGGACGCGGCTTGCACGACATGGGCGAAATCTCGCGTTTCCCCTATCGTTTTGTCGAAGCCCCAGCACTTGGCAAAACCGCAGGCATGTTGCAATTGCGCACCGTCGCGGGCATAAAAAGCCCTGTTGAAATCTCCGCTGAAATTCTCAATGTGCTGCGTCGTCAAGCCGAAGCGGCATTAGGCGGAGAACTGGTCGGCGCGGTGATTACCGTGCCCGCGTATTTTGACGATGCGCAACGTCAAGCCACTAAAGATGCAGCGCGTTTGGCAGGGATCAATGTGTTGCGTTTGTTAAATGAACCCACGGCGGCAGCGATTGCCTACGGGCTGGATAATGCCTCTGAAGGCGTGTATGCCGTGTACGATTTAGGCGGCGGCACGTTTGATATTTCCATTTTGCGCTTGTCGCGTGGCGTGTTTGAAGTGCTGGCAACCAACGGGGATTCCGCGCTGGGCGGCGATGATTTTGACCATCGCATCTATTGCTGGTTATTGGAAAAAAGCAACTTATCCGCCCTGCCGCCGCAAGACACGCGCTTGTTGCTAACCCACGCCCGCGCTGCCAAAGAACAGCTCACCGAACACGGCGAAACGCGCATCACCGCGATATTGTCCAGCGGGGTGCTGATAGACCAAGTTTTAACCCAAGTCGAATTTTTTGTCCTGTCCAAAAATTTGGTGCAAAACACTTTACAACCGCTGCGCCGCGCCTTACGCGATGCGGGGCTAAAAGTGGGCGAGATCAACGGCGTGGTGATGGTCGGCGGCGCGACGCGGATGCCGCAAATTCAACAGGCGGTGGGGGACTTTTTTGGACAAACGCCGTTGACCAATCTTGATCCCGACAAAGTGGTTGCCCTCGGCGCAGCGATTCAAGCCAACGTGTTGGCGGGCAATCGCAGCGGCGATGATTGGTTGTTGCTGGACGTGATTCCGTTGAGTTTGGGCATTGAAACCATGGGCGGCTTGGTGGAAAAAATCATCCCACGCAACAGCACCTTGCCTACCGCCCGCGCCCAAGAATTCACCACCTACAAAGACGGGCAAACCGCCATGAGCATCCAAGTGGTGCAAGGCGAGCGCGAGTTGGTCAGCGATTGCCGCTCCTTAGCGCGCTTTGAGTTGCGTGGCATTCCTGCGATGGTGGCTGGCGCGGCGCGCATTCGTGTGACATTCCAAGTCGATGCCGATGGATTACTCAGTGTGGCCGCCCGCGAAATGCGCAGCGGCGTAGAAGCGGCGATTGAAGTCAAACCTGCGTATGGCTTGAGCGATGCCGACATCATGCGCATGTTGCAAGAATCAGGACAACATGCTGCCGACGATATGCAAGCACGCGCCTTGCGTGAACAACAAATTGAAGCAAATCAATTGTTGGAAGCGGTGGATAATGCCTTGGAGCAAAATGGCAACTTGTTGAATGCTGATGAACAGCTGTGCATTCGCACTCAGATGAATGGTTTGCGCGTGGCATTGCAACAAAACAATCACCAAGTGCTCAAACACGCCACCGAAGCCCTCAACCAAGCCACCACCGAATTCGCCCAACGTCGCATGGATCAAAGTGTGAACAGTGTGCTGGCAGGGCGGACGTTGGATAGTATTGAATAGTAGGGGCGCACCTGTGTGTGCACCCTTTTTCGATGGGCATCAAGGGCAGATACGCTGGACTGCTGCTACAAGACCTATCGCATACAAAGGCTAAAAATGAAACTCGATCAAGCATTTATCGCTCGTTTGCGGGCGCAACTGGACAACCACCCCATTTACTTTGCTGTGCAAAGTTTGGATGATTTGCGCGTGTTTATGCAGCACCATATTTATTCGGTGTGGGATTTCATGTCTTTAGTCAAATACTTGCAGAACGTTGTCGCGCCTGCGCGTGTGCCGTGGGTGCCTGCAAGTGACCCGACCATTCAACGCTTTATCAACGAATTGGTATTGGAAGAAGAAACCGACGAAGCGGGTGCGGCGCATCCCAATGAATTTTCCAGCCACTTTCAGTTATACATTGAAGCGATGCGCGAAATCGGCGCGGAGGTCGAACCGCCGTTGCACTTTGTGGAAATCGCAGGACGCGACGGTATTGCAGCAGCGTTTGCCTCAGGATTAGCACCCGCACCCTCGCTGACCTTTACTCAAACCACTTTTGGATTTATTGATTCGGGCAAACCTTACGCCGTCGCCGCTGCCTTGGCATTGGGGCGAGAACACGTCATTCCCGCCATGTTCCGCGCTTTGTTGGCGCGCATGGCAGTCGATGAACAGACCGCGCCGACTTTTCACTATTACCTCAAACGCCACATTCATCTGGACGAAAATATGCACGCGCCGCTGTCGTTGCGTTTATTGGAAGGTTTATGCGCAAACGATCCCGAACACCTACGCGAAGCCTGCCAAGTTGCCGAACAAGCCGTTGCTACACGAGTGGCGTTTTGGGATGAAGTGCTGAAAGTATTACCGAGCCAACAGGCACATTAAGGAGCAGCTATGCCGCAATTGATCGTTTTACCACATGCCGAACTATGCCCCAGCGGTGCGCTATTCCAAGTCGAAACAGGGCTGTCGATCTGCGACGCGCTGTTGCAACACGACATCGCCATCGAACACGCTTGCGAAAAATCCTGCGCTTGCACCACCTGCCATGTCATTGTGCGCCAAGGTTTCAACGCACTTGACCCCAGCGACGAACTCGAAGATGATTTACTAGACAAAGCCTGGGGGCTAGAACCCAATTCCCGCCTTTCCTGCCAAGCCCTCGTCGGCGAGGAAGATTTGGTGGTTGAAATTCCCAAATACACCATCAATATGGCGAAGGAAGGGCATTAAGGCGGGGTAGGGAGATGGGTGATAGCTTAGTGAAAGGTGAAAAGTGAAACGTGTGGGTACGCAACGGCTTGTTCCTTATTTCACCTGACACAAAAAACAGTGAAAAGCGTGGGCGTGAGGCGGTTTGTTTCACTTTTCACCCTTCACGTTTCACATCCCCTACCGTTCCCCCTTTCGCACACTAAGGAGCACACTATGAAATGGACTGACATTTACCCCATCGCGATGGCACTCACCGATACCCACCCCGATGTTGACCCGCGCTATATTCGCTTTACCGACCTGCATCAGTGGGTTATGGCGTTAGACGGCTTCCAAGACGACCCAAACCACAGCGGCGAAAAAATTCTCGAAGCCATTCAAGCGGCTTGGATTGAAGAGGCCGATTGAATATGGTGAAATGTAAAAAGTGAAAGGTGAAACAAACCGTCGCAGACCCACACCTTTTTACATTTCACCCTTCGCATTTCACGTTTCACCTCAAAAAGGACTCCCATGCAATCTCTCTGGCAATCTGTTTCTAACCGCATTCTTTACCTCATCGGCGCATTAGTCGTAGCGGGCTTAATGGGCTTCGGGTTCTATTTGCAATACGTTAAACACCAAGACCCTTGCCCGTTGTGCATGGTGCAGCGTGTGATTTTTATCGCGATTATGGTGAGCTTTATCGTTGCGACGCTGCATCACCCTATGAAAACAGGGCAACGGATTTATGCGGCTTTGATTGGTATGCTGTCGCTATCAGGCATCGCTGTCGCGTCGCGCCATATCTGGATTCAACATTTACCCAAAGACCAAGTTCCCGCCTGCGGCCCAGGCTTGGACTACATGCTAGAAACCATGCCCATGGCAAATGTGTTGAAAGAACTGATGCACGGCTCAGGAGAATGTGCCGCCAAAGGCTGGACTTTTCTTACCCTTGGTATCCCAGAATGGTCATTGCTTTGCTATATCGCGCTGGGGATTTGGGCAGTGATGATTGCGGTGCGAAACGCCACTCACTAACTCTTGTTATCTTCTTTGAATAGATGTTGAATTCGTTCAACATCTTCTCTGCTGTCCGCCAGAGCAGTAACACAGTCGCTATCGAACTTGCTCCCAGCCATCGTTTGCAAATACGCAAATGCCTGATCGTTGCTCCATGCCACTTTGTAAGGCCGGACACTGGTGAGGGCGTCAAACACATCTGCGACGGCAACTATCCTTGCTTCAATGGGAATTTCATCCTGTTTCAAACCTGCATACCCCGTCCCATTTATCGATTCATGATGATAAAGCGCGATATTGCGTAAAATTTCCACATGGGGAAAATTACTCAACCCCAAGTTTTCCAACATCATGTCGACGATCTTACCTCCTTTAACGGTATGAGTTTTCATCGTGTCAATTTCATGATCAGTCAGTCCGTTGGGTTTGTGCAATATGTGATCGGGTATGCCAATTTTGCCAATATCATGCAAGGGTGCAAACAAAAAAACATGTTCCACAAAAATATCCGTTAACTGATGTTGGCGAGCGATCTTTTTGGATATTAAATTTGTGTAATGCGCCATTCGCTCCAAATGCGTACCCGTTTCAGGATCGCGCTGTTGCGTCATACCCGTGGCCGATTTTACGGTCGCGACCAAGCTGCGCATCGCCGCCATCTCATGTATCACCAATAGCGATAATAGATGTCCGATGATGTCCAGATAGTGCAGTGCCATTTCATGGAATACATTTTTCTGATAAGAGTTAAAAAATACGAATCCGAAAAACTCCCCATTGTGCAACATTGGAATCGTGTAGCTAGACTGATACTGATGCGCGGCAATGCGCTGCGTATGCATCGCAGATCCATTACTGAATACATCCAGATCATTCACGAGTCTAGGTGCCCCCTTCTGCAAAATTTCAAGCATCGAGTTTGAATCAGACAATTTGGCAGCATACAAAGTCAGCGGACTCTCTCCTCCACTACTATGCACAAAAGTTTTAAGCAAATCTGTTTTTGCATCATAAATCGCTACGGCAACTCGATCTATAAAATCAAAACGCGTCTTAAGATGTTGATGAACGAACTCAACTTTTTCAGGCAAAGGTTGTTTGCCATTCAATGTGGATAGTATGTCTTGATGTTCATACATAATCGCGCTCTCTTTACATTAAGCAGGGGGAGGTTTATTCAATTTGAATGCCTGTGTCGAAAAAACGCATAGTATTTCGCCCCGCATTCTTAGCATCGTACATCGCGAGATCGGCTTGTTTGAGCAGCGTTTCTAACGTATATTGATTTCCGTTGAACAGAGCGATGCCAATACTGGGCGTGCTGACATAATCACCCGTAGCGAAATGAAAGGGTTGATTCATGGCAAAGAGAATCTTATTCCCTACGGTTTCCGCCACGAGCTTGATGTCTACATCTAGGTCGTCTAAATTCTCCAGCATCACGACAAACTCGTCCCCTCCAAATCGGGCAACCATGTCACCGACACGGACAGACTCAACGAGTCGTTGCGCCACTTGTTGAAGTAACTGGTCTCCTGTGTCATGGCCAAGCGTGTCATTGATGGTTTTGAAGTTATCTAAATCCACAAATAGCAAAGCCCCTGCACGTCCATACTGCTCACTCTCCGACAAAGCAAGCTTGAGTTTATCCAGCAGCAAGCGTCGATTAGGTAGTTGAGTTAAATGATCATAATGGGCATGTTTCCAAATCAATTCACCCGCTTGCTTCTTTTCAGTGATGTCTGAAAAAATGGCGACATGGAGTCTTTTCGAGCCATCAGGATTGTAAATCACGTTGATAGAGAGCCATTCCGCATACATTTCGCCATTCTTGCGTAAGTTCCATACTTCACCATTCCAATGTCCTAGGCTATTTAGGGTGTGCCATAAATGTTGATAGAATGCCTTGCCCTGCTTTCCTGAACTCAGCAATTTGGGATTGCGCCCAACCACTTCATTGAGGGTATAACCCGTAATGACCGTAAATGCAGGGTTGACCGTGATGATGCGATTCTCAGCATCCGTGATAATCATGGATTCACTGCTGGATTCAAAAATCGTGGCGGCCAATTGTAAGTCATTGACATACTGACGGATATTTTTGTGTGACAACCGCAAATCAAGATGCGCCATCACATTGTCCGCCAGCACTTTGACCGCATCCAGTTGTGCGGCAGTCAGCACACGCGGCACGCGGTCAATGACACACAGCGTGCCTAAGTGAAATCCTTGTGTGGTCACCAACGGCACACCCGCATAAAAGCGGATATTGGGTTCATTTACCACCAATGGATTGTCAAAAAATCGCTGGTCCTGTTGTGCATCGGGGACAATCATGATGCCGTCTTGAAGGATGGCATGCGCGCAAAATGCAACATCCCGCGAGGTTTCTTTCGCTTGCAAGCCTGCGATGGCTTTAAACCACTGACGATGCTCATCCACTAAACTGATGGCGGCAATCGGTGTTTGGCAAATATAGGATGCCAACTGCACCATACCTTCAAATGCGTTTTCGGATTCTGTATCCAGAATGTCATACTTATGAAGTGCGGCAAGGCGTTCCTGCTCGTTGGTTGGTAAAGGGGCTATTCTAATTTTGAACTCCTAAGGTACTGGACAATTTTTAGAGCGTAAGGATCGCAACAAAAACGTAATTGTATGCTCGCTGAAGCTCAATGCGTAGACTGGCATAGATTGATCTTATTCACGGACGATGTGCGGAGATTGTCGAGTTTCCTGACCCTATACATGATCGTTGTCTTAGAACAACCGCTTGGTATGTTCGATTTATATCCATGAGTTGAGAAGGATAAACAGAGTCACGTGTGTTTATGCTATCTTCATCCCGTTTCTCTGGATTGCAGAGTGTCTTTCGTGTACCCTCAAATGATTTCAATCACTAAGCATCAAACAGATGCCGTCAGTTTTGACCAGCCCACTGCGATGTTGCATGCTTGTCATAACAAAATCTTGCAGCAATGCGATACCTTAGAAAAACTAGCTGAACATTTAGTCACTCATGGTTGTGATATGCAAGCACAGCAAGCTGCGCAACGGGTGTTGCGCTACTTCGATACCGCAGGACAATTTCACCACCTAGATGAAGAAAACGATCTTTTTCCCGCACTCAGGAGTACAGCCGCAGAGAAAGAACCTTTGCTGAATGCATTACTGGACAGTTTGTTAGCACAACATGTCGTGATGCTCTCTGAATGGGAGGCGATACGACAAGTGTTGTTGCAATTGACCCGTGGTACCAACATGCCACTGATAACAGACAGCTTTACTAGCTGTTATCGCGATCACATTGCTCAAGAAGAACAAATGCTGCTACCACTAGCGACGCGCTGGTTGACACCAGAACAACAACTAGAAATAGGTCTGCACATGGCGGCACGACGGCAAGTTGTTGTCCAAATCTAGCCGCCTGTGCATTTGTTAATGATGATGCTCGCCAGGTTTGCGTTTAACCAGCACAATTTTATCAATTAGCGACTCACCGTTTTCTTCTTTACGATAGTAGATTTTGGTGTCGTACTGCTTAGCGGTGTCGTACATCTTTTCTTCACGCATATTTTTGAGATAACCAAATGCACTGAATACCATGGGGATTAACACAAAAACGCCTTTGGTATGTGCCTTAGGCGGACTGGGTAGGGTTTCCACCGTGCCTTCATCTGCTGAGGTTACTAGCCAACGGTCAATGCGGGCGGGGATGTTGTTCAAGGGAATGCGACCTGACACCTCAATTTCCACCACATCATTACCTGATTCCAGTTCTCTGGCGAGTTTGCCGTCAAATAACTTGGAGTCCATAAAGGTGAGCGTCGATTTTTTCTGTGTAGGTACATGAGGAACTGCAGAAACGACGGGTGAAACTGGCGTATCAATAGGCGTTGCATTAGTAATTTCTTCAATGGCAGCGACAGGTAAAGTAAGGCAGCCTAAGCATAGGCAGAATAGTGAGGTGGAGATTTTCATGACAGTCCTCTTTCCAAATTGAGATAAATGGTTGCACAACGCGTTTAGTGTGCGCGCGGATAGGATTTTAAGTCAAGATAAATCCGAATGAACCTAAACCAAGCGAATCCTTTGCGTTATTGCAGAGGAATTAGGCTGTTTAGTGGATTTTTAAGGCTATGTCATCATTAATTGTTGAAGTAAATTGCATTATTTAACTTGTGCAATATAATCAATACATTATGATTTTATGGTGATTGCAAAAAACCTGTATCTATAAGGTTCTCGCGACCACCACTATTTAATAGTGACATAGCCATTTTTAACTTCGCATGGGAATTTCGGCTGAATAGACATTAACAGGGGGTAAGCTGTGCTCACCCCCTGTTAGATCTTAGAATAATCGGGCAAGAATACCCGATGCCACAAAGTTAACTGTGTTCTGGTGGAGTCAGATGCAATTGTGTTGCTACTGGGACTGGGAAACCTGCTGCCGCCAAGGATTCTCGGATCGTGCGGTTAGTGTCGAAATAAACCTGCCAGTAGTGTACGTTGTTGCAATAAGGGCGCACCACTAGCATCGGGCCGACCAAGTTAAACTCCAGAATTTCCACCTCCACTGCGGGGGTTGCCATCACATTGGGAATAGCCGCAACTTTTTCACGCAACAGCTTCATCGCTGCGACATGATCGGCACTGCCTGCCAATTGGCACAGCAAGTCCACACGACGGTAGGCGTTAGTGGAATGATTTTGGATGTTGTCCGAAAAGATTTTGTTGTTGCCAATGAGGGTCAAAATGTTGTCTGGGGTATTCAAGGTTGTTGCGAACAAGCCGATTTCTTTTACCACGCCAGTGATGCCCGATACCACGATTTGGTCACCCACTTTGAAAGGACGTAAGACAATCAAGAACACGCCTGCCGCAAAGTTAGAGAGCAGACCCGCCCATGCCATACCAATCGCCACGCCTGCGGCTGCCAATAAAGCGGCGAAGGTGGTGGTTTGGATGCCCAAATAACCCAGAATGCCAATCAGCAACAAAACGGTCAGGGTGACGTTAGTGATGGACTTGACGTAGCGCACCATGGTCACATCAATAAACTGCTTGTTTAATGATTTCTCGATTAAGTTGACCGCAATCCCCACCAACCAACGACCCACTATCCAAAAGGCAATGGCAGCCAGTATTTTGATCCCGAATTCCGTGCCATAATGCACGATCATGTTTTGAAAATTTTCCATAACCCCTCCCTTTTTATAATAAAAAATTTAAATACTCACGTTTTCCTGCTGACCATCTAACTGCATACAAATCTTCAATATTTTCCACTGTTGAATTTCTTCTTGCAACGCAGCATGAGTCGCGGGATTGCGTGCCAACCAATCCGAAGGCAGGATGAGATGAAATTTTGTCCCACTAAAAAACACCTGCAATTTGGGCGGTTCAACATCGCTGCGATTGCGGAAGAATAAGGTTGATAAGCGCAAACTCATCACTAAGGCGGTATCTTGTACCGACATGTCCGTAAAGATGGCTTTATTCAAATTGCCACGCTGCCCCAACGCCAGCAAACTCAATCGCGCTTGTTCTTTCTTAGAAAAACCAGGCATATCAGCGTTGGCAAGGATGTAGGCTGTGTGTTTGTGATAACCACTGTGTGCGACGCTAATGCCGATTTCATGCAGCTTTGCCGCCCAACCCAATATGCGCGAAGCAGTTTCATCGGCACTGTCAATCAACAACTGCTGGGCCAATTGGCTTGCCAATTTTTCCACTCGTTGCGCTTGACGCACATCCACATGATAACGGAGCATAAATTGCTCCGTGGTCATATCGCGCATGTCGTTGTCGTAAAAACGCCCTAACAAATCATACAACACGCCTTCGCGTAGTGCGCCGATGGCAGGCTGCATCTGCTCAATTTCTAACTCGCAAAAAGCCGCGTACATAATCGAGAATCCGCCTGCCAATACAGGCAAACGATCTCCACGCAAGCCTTGCAATGTGAGCTTATGCACGTCCCCTACGCTGAGCAAATGCGCACGTAACTTTTCCATGCCTGCTCGCGTCATGCCGCTAGGACTAAAACCATTGAGCACCAATACGTCACTCAGCATTTTAGCCGTGCCCGATGAACCAAAAGCATCTTGCCACTGACCGCGATAGTCCGCCACGATGCTTTGCAACTCGCTACGTGCGGCATTTTCAGCTTGCTTTAGGTTGGTTTTGTTGATTTTGCCATCAGGAAAAAAACGATTGCTGAAGCTAACGCAGCCCATGTAGAGGCTTTCTAGCTTCAGCGAATTGAGTCCATTGCCTATGATAAATTCAGTGGAACCTCCGCCAATATCCATCACCAGGCGATTGTTGGGGGAAGGGGGTAAGCCATGCGCCACGCCAAGGTAAATTAAGCGCGCTTCTTCATGCCCCGCAATGACTTCGATGGGAAAACCCAAGATGTGCTCAGCTTGGGGAATAAAATCAATGGCGTTTTTGGCAACCCGTAATGAGTTAGTGCCCACTACACGCACCGCCTCACGCGGGAAACCACGTAGTCGCTCCGCAAAACGACTGAGCGCGTCCAACGCACGCTGTTGAGCAGCCGCATCCAGATAACGATCTTCGGTTAAGCCCGCCGCCAAACGCACAGACTCACGACCACCATCTAACATATAAAGTTGGTCGTTTTCTACTCGGGCAATTTGGAAGCGGAAGCTATTTGAACCCAAGTCAACCGCTGCAAGTAGGGGTTGATGTTGCACTATCGTTGAACTTCCAGTTCGATTTCTTCCATCGTCACATGACGTACATCACGCCCTTTCACCATGTAAATGACGTATTCCGCGATATTTTGCGCATGGTCACCAATCCGTTCGATAGCTTTTGCCACAAACAAAATTTCCAAAGAAGTCGAAATCGTGCGTGGATCTTCCATCATAAAGGTAATCAGATAGCGCATGATGGCACGGAATTCTTCATCGACCAGATCATCTTGACGCACCACTTGTGCCGCCATCACCACGTCAAGGCGGGCGAACGCATCCAACGCTTTGCGCAGCATATCCACCGCAATTTCAGATGCGCGTTTGATTTCGGTGTAGCGTGGAATCGCCAAGCCATGTTTTTGCGATAACATTTTGGCCATACGTGCAATTTTTTCGGCCTCGTCCCCGATGCGTTCCAAGTCGGTAATGGTTTTTACCACCGTCATCACCAGGCGCAAGTCGCTGGCAGTCGGTTGACGTAGGGCAATGACTTGACTACAGGCTTCGTCAATTTTGACTTCCATGCCATTAACACGATGATCTTCCTCAATCACATGTGTCATCATGGCAACATCGCTGCTGACTAAGGCTTCAACCGCATTGCGAATTTGCTGCTCGACCAAGCCCCCCATCTGCAAGACATTTGCTCGAATCGCCTCCAATTCGCTATCGAACTGTTTTGAAATATGGTCGCTACTTGACATATTGTTCCCTTAAAAAATCAAATGCACAGTGTGTGTAATGTATGTGACAAGATGATGACAATTACAAGGTCATTGTTTGCACACCGCTGGGCGTACCCAACAACAATACATCTGCACCACGACGCGCAAACAAGCCATTCGTGACCACGCCTGCAATGTGATCCAACTCAGATTCCAATTCCACGGGATTCAAAATTTGTAAACCGTGCACATCCAAAATGAGGTTGCCATTGTCTGTGGTAAAGCCTTCACGCAATTTAGGATGTCCACCCATTGCAACCAATTGGCGTGCCACCGAGCTACGCGCCATGGGAATCACTTCAATTGGCAATGGGAATTTGCCCAACACACCAACCAGTTTGCTGGCATCACACACACAAATAAATTGCTTACAGGCAGCCGCGACAATTTTTTCGCGGGTCAACGCCCCGCCGCCACCTTTAACCATGTGTAAATGACGCGTGATTTCATCCGCACCATCTACATAAACGGGCATTTCACCCACTTCATTCAGCGAGAACACTTCAATCCCATGTGATTGCAAGCGTTTGGCTGACGCATCTGAACTCGCCACTGCTCCGCGAATTTTGTGCTTAATTTTAGCTAATTCATCAATAAAGCAATTGGCCGTCGAACCTGTACCTACACCCACAATGCAATCTACGGGAACATACTCAATCGCTGCTTGCGCCACTAAACGTTTCAAGTCATCCTGAGTCATCATCTTTGTTCTCCCTTTTCAAATAATGTCGTTATTTTTCGTCCGATGCGGATTATTGCAGGAAATCCCACTTTTGGGCATATCTCCGTCGTACTATCTATGCTTTTGCGACAAAGGTAAACGCATCTGAATAGAATGCCTCGCTCGGCAAGCTACGCAAGGTGGTGAAATCACGATGCGCCGCTTCTACTACCACAGGTGCGCCGCAAACATAAACGTCATATCCCGACATGTCGGCATAATCCTCTAACACCGCTTGATGCACAAAACCTGTCCGACCTTGCCAGTGATCTTCAGCTTGCGGTTCCGACAACACAGGTGTGAATTTAACGCCCTGTGCTTCCCAATGCTTCACCAAATCCGTTAAATACAGATCCGCCAACTTGCGGCCACCCCAATAAAAATGGATGGGGCGTTGAATACCGACATGCAGCGCGTGCTCTATCATCGCTTTAACGGGTGCAAATCCCGTGCCACTGGCGACCATGATAATGGGTTGCGTGGAATCTTCACGCAAAAAGAACGTGCCTAACGGACCTTTGAAACGGAGAATATCCCGCACTTTCATCTCATTAAAAACGTGCTGCGTAAAATGTCCACCCGCAATATTGCGAATATGCAGCTCAATATACTCATCATTGTGCGGTGCATTGGCAATGGAAAAACTGCGGGGTTTCTGATCTTTTTGCAAGATGTCGATATATTGTCCCGCCATAAATTGCAGGCGTTCATTGGCGGGCAACTTGAGCTTTAACACCATGACATCTTCCGACACTTTATCCATCACCTGCACGCGTGACGGCAGGGTCTTCACTTGAATATCTTGAATGCCATTGACTTCACGGCAGACAATCGTCAGGTCAGACAACGGCTTGGCACAGCAAAACAACGCCAATCCAGCATTCTTATCGGCAGGCGTTAACGCACTCGCCCCATGCTTACCATAATCCACCGACCCCGCAACGACACTACCTTTACACACGCCACACACACCATCACGGCAGCTATAGGGCAAAGTATAGCCATGATTCAATGCGGCTTCGAGCACGGTTTCATTGTCTGCATTGGCAAATTGATGACCGCTGGGTTGCAAAGTGATTTGGAAGGACATGATAATTTAAGAAATATGCGAAAGGCGAGATTTTAACGCATAATCGGGCAATGAAACGCTTACTCATTATCGGATGTGGTGATGTCGCCCGACGTACACTCCCTCTTTTGTTGCCACACTATCGTGTCTTCGCTTTAGTGCGCCGCCCAGAGTCTTTGACCGCCCTGCGTGAACAAGGCGTTGTGCCTATCTTGGGCGATTTAGATAGCTACAGTAGCTTGTCGCGTTTGGCGGGACTCGCGGATGCCGTGCTGCACTTTGCCCCGCCGCCTGCTCAAGGCAACACCGACAGCCGCACACGGAACTTGCTGCGCGCACTGTCTCAACATCATGTACCACAACGACTGGTTTATATCAGCACCAGCGGGGTGTATGGCGATTGTCAGGGTGCACAGATAGACGAAACGCGAACTTGCCATGCCACCACGCCTCGCGCCCAACGCCGCGTGGATGCTGAAAAGCAAATCCGCCATTGGGCAACGTCTCACAGGGTGAATGCCTGTATTTTGCGTGTACCAGGGATTTATGCGATGGATCGACTCCCCGTTCAGCGGATCCAACAAGGCACGCCCGCTATTGTTGCCGCCGAAGATGGCTACACCAACCATATCCACGCCGACGACCTCGCCCGCATTGCCTGCGCCGCGCTCCGTCACGGCAAACCCTGCCGCATCTATCACGCCAGCGACGATCAGCCCATGAAAACGGGGGATTACTTTGATGCGGTTGCCGATGCGTTTCAGCTACCGCGCGTCCCTCGCATCAGCCACGCCGACGCACAACACGTGTTGTCGCCCAGCCTGCTGTCTTTTATCAACGAATCCCGCCGACTGGATAATCGGCGATTAAGAACGGAGCTGAAGGTAAAATTGATCTATCCGACTCTCGCGGCGTTGCTTGTCCAACTTTGAATTCACCTGCTTGTGTTGATTCCTCACTATCTAATATCTCGGTTTAATTCCAATAACACCCTTGCTCGTTGTAGCGCATCGTCCAAATTGGCTTTGACGTTTTCATTGCCGATTTTGTCGAAAAAACCAGCGCGGTGCATCAGGAAATAAGGTTGGGTGTGTGGTCCACAGAGGATGAGATATTTGCCACGCTTGCGTAATTTGGCGTGCAAATTATCCAAAGTGTGCAACGCGCTGCTGTCCATGCTGATGACTTCGTGCATTTTCAAAATCAATACCGTGGGTTCAGTATGGGTGTGGGCGAGGATATTTTCGAGCTTGTCGGCGGCACCAAAAAATAATGCGCCAAATACGCGGTAGATCATCACCCCTTCAGGTACGTTTTTGCGTTGTTGCGTGCCGATGGTGTCGGTGGGATTAAAGGATTGGTCTGAAATGCTGACGTGGGTGAGCTCAGTGATACGTTTGATAAAGAAGAAAATGGCGACAAACATGCCAATTTCTACTGCCACAGTCAGGTCAAAAACAACCGTGAGGACAAAGGTTGCGACCAGCACGGCGCTGTCACTTCTGGGGTAGTTGCGTAAGGTACGGAATTCTTCCCATTCGCCCATGTTGAGCGCAACCACGACCAAAATGGCAGATAAAGTGGCAAGGGGGATATTCTTTGCCAGTGGGGCAGCAACCAAAATAATCAGCAGCAACGTCAGCGCGTGAACGATGCCTGAAACGGGGCTGGTCGCGCCTGAGCGCACGTTGGTGGCGGTGCGGGCAATCGCCCCTGTAGCGGGGATGCCGCCGAAAAATGGCGTGACAATGTTGGCGATACCTTGGGCAATGAGTTCCTGATTTGGATCGTGTTTGTCATCTATCATGCCATCCGCCACGGCGGCAGAGAGTAGTGACTCAATCGCGCCCAACAAGGCGATGGTCATGGCGGGTGCTATTAAATTGCGTAGCTGGGAAAGGGTGAATTCGGGCGGATCGAAAGTGGGCAAGCCTTGGGGGATGCCGCCGAAGCGTGTGCCGATGGTTTCCACGGGCAAGTCAAAAACCGCCACCGCGACGGTGCCAAGTACCAGTGCAATAATGGGGGCGGGGATGCGTTTCCCCCATGCTTTGGGATAAAACCAGATGAGCAGCGCGGAAGCAAAGGCAAGAGCCAACGTCAGCGGTTCTATGGTGGGAATGGCGTGATAAATCGCATTGAGTTTGCGAAAAAACTCAGCAGGCATCTTGTCAATTTGTAAGCCAAAAAACTCTTTGACTTGGCTGAGTAAAATCAGCGCGGCAATGCCACTGGTGAAGCCGCTAATCAGCGGATGCGGGAAAAACTTAATTAAGCTGCCCATGCCTGTCAACCCCATCGCCACCAAAATAAAGCCTGCCATCATGGTGCAAATCAACAAGTTGGCGTAACCATATTGGGCGATGATGCCATAAACGATCACGATAAATGCGCCCGTCGGACCGCCGATTTGCACTCGCGAACCGCCCAGCGCGGAGATGATAAAGCCTGCGATGATGGCGGTAAAAATGCCTGCTTCAGGTTTCGCACCTGAGGCGATGGCAAAGGCAATTGCCAAGGGCAAGGCGATGATGCCGACGGTGATGCCCGCCGTCACATCGGTGGAGAAACGAGATTTGTCGTAATCCCGTAGTGATTCAAGTAAGCGCGGGCGGAAACGCGACAGCACTTTCGCTAAAATTATATGGTGCATATAAGGTGTTCGGGTCTCCTGACGGCTTGGTGGATCGTGTACAGGGTTGGATAATCAGCTAGCGGTGGTGATACAGCAATTTCGCCCTGCATGTTTGGCGCGATATAGTGCGCTATCCGCATCCTTAATAACAGTCTGATAGTCTGGATGTCCATCATAGGTGGCGATGCCGATGCTGACCGTAACGGGGGTTCTTTTGAGATCGTTGACGCGAAATGGCTCGGCAACAAAACGTTGTCGAATAATTTCAGCCATTTTTAAGGCCTCAGTTTGCTCGACTTCGACCAGTAGAATCAATATCTCTTCACCGCCAAATCGGAATACAAAGTCGCCTGCCCGAATGTTGCTGGTAATCAGTTCTGCGGCTTGCTGTAGGACTAGGTCGCCGCCATCATGGCCGAAGGCATCGTTGATTTGCTTGAAGTGATCAATGTCGATCATCAGCAAACTAAAAGGCATTCCTGTGCGACGTGCCAGCACCAGTTCGCGTGACAGTACAGACGGCATGTGTTGACGATTTAATAAGCGCGTCAAGGCATCACGTCCACTCTCAACTTCAATAAACCGATCAAATAAGCCCCCTAGCAGAAATTTTATTTCCGCAACCCCCGCTTCAATTTCTTTCATGAGTATACGGGCATCGCCTTTGTCTTGGCGTGACACCAACATTTTTTGGGAGATGGATTGTTCAACAATGGCAATGCGTTTTTTGATTTGCTCTAGTTCGGGCGCAGATCTAAAAACTATAGATGCTTTGTGCTCCAGCCATAAACCAAACTCAGAATGCTGGATGGTTCGCAATTCCCGCTCATCAGGTTCATTTAGCAGGGCGAGCAAAATATGCTGCGCCCATTCCAGTAAAGCAGCGCGCTGGCGTTCTCGTTCGGCAGGCATGTTTGAACCAAGCGCAAACATGCGATAGCTTTCGTCTTCGCGCGCATGTTTTTCCATGTCGATGACAAAGGCATCGGTCATGACATCCATCGTCATTTGCATGGTCTCATTGACGAAATTGATGGCACTGATGAGTTCTCCTCTCTCTAACGGGGAGGCTACCAGCAAGGTGTAGATCTTTTGTTTTAACAGCCGAGATCCGCGCAATACCAATATGACGGGAATTTGTAAGCGAGCATGCACTTCACCCACATGGCGTTGATGTTGGTAAATGACGGCAGGTTCAATAGCATGCACAGCGAATAGTTCCAACAGCCACGCCTGCATGGAAGCGTGTAGGCGTGAGTTGACCAGTTCGTGACTGAGAAACGATTTTGCATCAGCGTCCGTGAGCATGCTTTGATAAAACAAATCCGATAGCTCGACGGCATGCTCTTGTATCAGCGTGCTTATCAGTGTTTTGACGGGGGCAGGCGTTTCATTTGCCAGTGCGTTCCAGTCAGAAACGAATTGAAGACTTTTCCTGTTCGTGCGCATAAAGCTCCTAGTTCGCAACAGATGGGGCGAGGCTCATGACGAAAATGGTGTGGGTTATTTAACCCGCATCCCCGCTTGCGCGCCATTGTCAGGACTGAGAATGTACAGGCCAGAACCTTCGCCCGATGCGGCTAAGACCATGCCTTCTGATAAGCCAAATTTCATCTTGCGCGGCGCGAGATTGGCGACCATCACGGTCATACGTCCCACTAAAGTCGCGGGATCATAAGCGGACTTAATGCCTGCAAATACGGTGCGCGTGTTCGCTTCGCCTATATCCAGCGTCAACTTCAATAACTTCGCCGCACCTTCAACGTGTTCCGCGTTGACAATTTTTGCCACGCGCAAATCCACCTTGTTGAAATCATCGATGCTGATGGTTTCGGCGATTTTGTTCCCCTCGCCCGCTTGCGGGAGAGGGGGTAGGGGAGAGGGCAATTGCGCTTCGGCGTGGCGTATAGGCGAAGGTGTCGTGGGTTGCAAGCTTTCTTTATTTGCCTCCACCATCGCCGCAATTAATTTAGGATCGAGGCGGGTCATCAAGTGAGCGTAGTCATTGATGGTGTGAGCGAGCAACATCGTGCCACCTTGTTCAACGCGCATCCAGTTTTGGTCAGTAATGTTGAAGAATTGTTCGACTTGGCTCGCCAGTGTGGGCAAAACGGGTTTAAGGAATACCGTGAGTTGCAAAAATAAATTGAGTGCGACCGTGCAAACTTCGTGCAATTGGGCTTCCGCATCGGGTTGCTTTGCCAATACCCAAGGTTTCAATTCATCGACATAGCGATTGGCTTCATTGGCGACTGCCATGATTTCGCGCAGGGCTTTGCCATAGTCTCTGTCGTCAAAGGCTTTGCAAATGGTGGTGGCGCGAGCGGTTTCCCCCTCAAATAGCGCATTTTTCAGCCATTGCTGTGCGTCATCTGACAGTGTGGCGCAGAGCTTTCCGCTAAAGCGTTTGCTGATAAACGGTGCGCAACGGCTGGCGATATTGATAAATTTCCCGACCAAATCGCTGTTCACCTTCGCCACAAAGTCTTCTAAGCTCAAGTCGATGTCTTCCATCGTGCCGTTGAGTTTGGAGGCGTAGTAATAGCGCAGGTATTCTGGATTGAGTCCTTGTTTTAAATAGCTATCTGCGGTGATAAATGTGCCGCGTGATTTGCTCATTTTCTCGCCGTTGACGGTTAAGAAGCCGTGCGCAAACAGCTTGGTCGGCGTGCGGAAACCCGCATGTTGCAACATTGCTGGCCAAAACAGGGCGTGGAAATACAAAATGTCTTTGCCGATAAAGTGGTACAGCTCAGTGCCAGATTGCGCAGCTTTTTCTTTGTTCCAGAATTCGTCGAAGTCAATTGGCGTACCCTCTCCCCCAACCCCTCTCCCGCCCGCGGGCGAGGGGAGAGAGCACAGTTTTTGGAAGCTGCCCATATAGCCGACGGGCGCATCTAGCCAAACGTAGAAGTATTTACCTGGCGCATCGGGAATTTCAAAGCCGAAATAGGGCGCATCGCGAGAAATATCCCAGTCGGATAATTTATTTTCATCCTCTGCACCCAACCATTCCTGCATTTTGTTGGCGGCTTCGGCTTGCAAGCTGCCACTGCGCGTCCAGGTACGCAAAAATTGTTGGCAAGTTTCTGCTGATAATTTGAAAAAATAATGATCCGAACTGCGGCGTTCAGGTTGTGCACCCGACACGGCGGAGTAGGGGTTAATCAGCTCCGTGGGAGAATAAGTGGTGCCACAGGCCTCGCAATTGTCGCCGTATTGGTCTTTGGCATGGCATTTCGGGCATTCGCCTTTGATAAAACGGTCGGGCAGGAACATATTTTTGACGGGGTCATAAAATTGTTCAATCGCACGAATTTCAATCAAGCCTGCATCGCGCAGCGTGCGATAAATCGTCTGCGCATAGTGTTTGGTTTCTGCGTTGTTGGTACTGCCATAATGGTCAAACTGTACCCCAAAACCATCAAAATCAGCTTTATGTTCGTGCCAAACGCGGTCAATTAATTGTTCGGGTGTAATGCCTTCTTTTTCGGCGCGCAACATAATCGGCGTACCATGCGTGTCGTCAGCACAGACATAGTGCACTTGATGTCCTTGCATTTTTTGAAATCTAACCCAAATATCTGTTTGAATATATTCAACTAAATGCCCAAGATGTATGCTGCCGTTGGCGTAAGGGAGGGCGGAGGTGACCAGAATTTTGCGAGTAGCCATGGTGATAAGTGTGCCGAAATGCGGGAAAGGGGCGAATTCTAACAAATCGTGGGGGAGGAAGGCGAATTGCTTTGGAATGCATTTGAGGTGAGTGGTTTTGGTTGGATGTGATTCGAGTGCTTGACACGCGATTTTAAGGAAGTACTGAACAATCCATAAATCGACACGAGATTAACGTACCAATTGGGTAAAATTGGGTGCAATTTAAGATTTGTGGTTCTGGAATTGCGATTTTGAATGGATTATTTCCTATTTTCCGTT
>JAQTYN010000016.1 GCA_028688275.1 Gallionella sp.
CAGTGCGACAGCAAAAACGCGTTTAGAAATAGAAACAAAAACACGGGGCAGCGCCGACCAGCTGCATGAAATAGGCGACCCTCTTAAACTAGACACATTATTGTCTTGACCGAGGGGTCCACTTTAGATGGAGTTCAGAGAATAGGCATGTCGCCTTAACTTATGGAAAGACTGATTGTTATTCACCTATAGATTAAAGATGTTGGCAAGAATAATCTGTTGTTTGGAAATACTCCCTTAGTAAATGAAGAGTTGGTGCATTGACACCAATACCCCCTCCCGTGTCGAAGATTGGATTTCTAGGGGCCGAGAGGAGTAAAATGCCCGCACCTCATGCTGAGGTTTTTTATTTTTAGGAGAAATACATGAAAAAATCCCTGCTCACATTGGCACTCGCTGCACTGTGTACTGCCGCCCCCGCGATGGCAGCTGAAACGTATGTGCTGTTGGACGTAGGACAAACCAGCCTAAGCAATTGCGCTGGTTGCAGCAAACCCGCTGCTATCCGAGTCGGTGCTGGCTATCAATACAAACCCAATCTGGCGTTTGAAACCAGCTATGCAGCATTAGGTAGTCCAACGCAAGGAGGTGTTACACTGACCAAGTTATCCGCATTTCAAATCGCAGCCATTGGGAGCTATCCTATTGCAGACGCATTTTCACTGACGGGCAAACTCGGCTTGGTATCTGCCATGACTGACGTCAACACCCCAGGCTTTACAGGCACAACCAGTCTGAATGTATCATGGGGTTTAGGTGCGCAATACACCGTGTCGAAACAGTTTACCGTCCGCGCTCAATATGAAAATCTAGGGCGTTTCGGCAATTCAACCAGCCCCGTTAAAGGCTCTTTGCTCTCTGCTGGCGTGGTCATGAATTTCTAATTCGGCTCCTAAAAATGTCGGGGTACGGCTTCCGCCTAACCCGACCTATGCAACTTGCAAAACAACATCATCTCACCCTCCAAAACTGCCCCACCATGTCATCAACCGCACTCAATCGAACATCGCATTTTCTTTGGGCTTAAGCAAATGATTGCCGTGCGTTAGGAGTTACCTGCCTTGCGGAATTTCGACAATCGAAATTACTGACGCTCGATAACCCCCATTTGCTGGCTTTTGCTCGCATAGATAGACGCCGCAATACCATCTTGGTGGATTTTTTCAACAAGGTAAGATGACAGACAAATACTCAGGTCAATGCATCTATAGCTACGACGAGACACTTGCCGTGCCTGCGCTGTCTTGCTATTGGTTGTCGCACTAAGCACCACTCAAAAATGATGGCTCAACCCCACCGACATTGCCCACGAAGCCGTGAGTTGCCCAAATGGCAGGGCGGGATCGACATTGGCGTTGGCGTATTGATACAAAGGCAGTTGCACAAAGCCGTATAACTTGGTTTTGGGTGCAACGGCAAAGCTCATACCAGGACTCAGGTTCAGGCTATAGCCGCCTGTATGGGTATTGACGTTGAGTGCCGTGCCACTGTCGCGCTCTTTGAAATGGGCATTGAGTTGCACCAAGCCTGTCAACGCGGGGGCGAGGGCGTAATGTGCGCCGACATCCAGTGCCAAGTCGTTGCCAGGTCGGAAGCCATTGCGGGTGGTGAGTGCTGTTTGGAATTGCCCACTGACGAACCAGCCCCACGGCGTACTGTGCAACGTTTGGTGGTAATACGCGCCAATGACGGCATCCGTACTGCCGCTACCAGGCTGCATCTCCGCTTCCATCAGCGTGCCTGCCACCATTTCTTGTGTGGTGCTGCCTGTGGGCAGTTTCAATCCAAAACGGATGCCGCTGCCTGATTGGTTGTCGGCACTGTCAAACTTGTAATTCCCCACCACGCGAATATCGCCCAGTTGCGAGAAGCTTTTTTGGGCGTATCCAACATTGGCGGCGAGCGGGTCACTTAGCTGGTGCGAATGGTCACGCATCACCAGCGGCACATCCAGCGCAACACCCCAACTTGAATTGAAGGTGTAATCCAAATCGACATTCAAAATTTGGTTGATGGTGCGTTGATTTTCAACTTCAGTACCAGGGGTGACGAACAGCGGATCGGTTGCCACGGGTTTAGCGACTTTTCTGCTGCCGACCATGGGTGTGTCGGCTTTGGCATAGGCGTAGCGCACATCCATGCGCAGCCCTTGATCGTTGACCAAACCTTGCGTGTCCCAATGAGTATTGACCGAGCAAAAAGTGGAACCACAGCCCGCATAGGCGGCAGTACTGACACAAAATAGGGTGACGAAGCGTAAAAGGGTTTTCATGGGCTGGGATGGGCGTGAATATCAAGCTGCAATTGTATTAAACTTTTGACCTGCGCCCCTGCGACAAATTGTCGCACCCCAAAGTAGTTCTTGTAACGAAAAAATCCGCAAAGCGGATTTTAGATTTCATTTTATTTTCACACCAGACGGAGTGTCTGGCGTCCCCAACGAGATTCGAACTCGTGTTACCGCCGTGAAAGGGCGATGTCCTAGGCCTCTAGACGATGGGGACCTTGACTTTTTTACTGCTCACTACATTTACTGCTGCTACCTTGGTGGAGATAAGCGGAGTCGAACCGCTGACCTCTTGCATGCCATGCAAGCGCTCTACCAGCTGAGCTATACCCCCCGTACCTCGAAAGAGCGCGCATTATAGGGAGGCTAAGGGGGCTTGTAAAGAGGTAATGTGAAAAAAATGCAAAATATTAGGTGTAAATATCGGGAAGTGTGGACAAGAACTGTAGATAGATGAGTATTTTCGGCACAAAATGCTATCTATCCCTTTGTTTTAGCAAAATTTCTTCTTTAGCAGATGGGGAAACGTCGAAAACATCAACGTTTCCCCGTGTTTTGATTAATTTATCAACTGAATAGGAAAAGTCCTTTGCTATTTAATTGCTGCGCGCGATTTTTTGACTGTTGACAGCTGGGTTTTGAGCAAAATAGTGTTGTATGCCTTTGACGATTGCTTGTGCAACACGTGCTTGATAGTTCGCATCGTTGAGGCGACTTTCTTCGCTTGGGTTGCTGATAAACGCAGTTTCAATCAATATGGACGGGACTTTAGGGGATTTCAGCACTGCAAATCCCGCTTTTTCCACTTTGCCGCGATGCAGCTCATTCACCCTGCCGAGTTCTGTGAGGATGTGACTGGCTAAATGCTGACTGTCCTTGACGGCAGCTGTTTGTGATAAATCAAACAAGGTGCGCATCAATGCAGCATCTTTGCCTGCAACTGCCACGCCACCGATAGCATCCGCATTATTTTCCTTGTTGGCGAGCCAATCGGCAGCTGAGCTGCTAGCCCCATGTTTAGATAGGGTATAAACCGATGAACCTTGCGCGCTGGCATTGACAAATGAATCTGCGTGTATGGAAATAAAAAGATCTGCGTTGGCCTGATGTGCTCGTTCAACGCGTTCAGCAAGCGGGATAAATACATCACCTTGTCGGGTCAGCACCCCACGTAGATTGGGTGTATTGGCCAAGATATTTTTAACCTGACGCGCAATCGCCAAGGTGATCGTTTTTTCATATGAGCCATAACGACCTAATGCCCCTGGATCTTGACCGCCATGACCTGCATCAATAGCAATGACTAACATCCGTCGCCCATTTTGCCACGATGAGTTATTTTCGATAGGCGGTGAAAAACTGTCCTCTTCTTGAGTGGTAATAAAAGGCGTTTTCGGCGCGGGCGGTAGCTTTTGCACGCGTGGTGCTTCAGGCAAAGGCACGTTTATGTTTACATAGGGCTCGCCTACTGTATCGGGTTTGTTTAGCGCAAGTGCGGGGCGTACACGGGGTTTTTGTGTTGGTTCGGCTTCATGAAAAACGATGTTGGGTCGCGTGCTATGGGCGGCTGAACTGGGGGCGCGAACAGGTGGAATCTCAATGTCTGCTTGTCTCACGACGGCAAGTGCGGCGGTAATACTCGATTCTTGGTATGCGGATTTGCTTGGAGAGGGCGGTTTTTTGACGGATGCTGCGTTGTCAGCCGCTGACAGGTTAATCAGTATGCCCATGTCGGGGCGTTGACCTGCTTTGCGTTCGAGCGAGGCGGGTGGTGGATCGTTTGGGCTGAGCTCAAACACCAGTCGGTAGCGATTAGACTTCATAGGCTCCATCGTCAATGTTTGCAATTTGACGGGGTTTTTTAGTTCAAAAGTGAGTCGTGTGACGCTGTCGGTATGCGTAATGCTCAAGTGTTTTAAAAAGGGGTCATCGGCACGAATTTTTCGAGCCAGATTTTCCATGGTCGCATTACCTTTGACTTCATTGAGGTCTATGACCAGCTGTGTCGCTTGGTTGGAGGTGACATGCGTAATCGGCTCGTTCGATTCCAGTATCAAACGGGTGTATTGTGGGGTTGTGGCGACTTGAGCAGAACTCAGGGTGATGGCCGCCTCAGCGCAGGGCAGCCAAAGCAGTAGCGTCACTAAAGCGACAGTGCGTTTAAGCATGATTTTCCTTGTGTTGAATAGGCGGTGACCGCCAGTGTTCGTCCTGACTCAGCAGGCGCAAGGTGTATATCGAGATCCGCAGGTGGTAACATTGACCCCGCGCGATCTGGCCATTCAATAAAAAAAATGTTTTCGCCGTTGAATTCATCGCGAAACCCCGCCACTTCCCATTCCTCTTCGTCGTTCAAACGATACAAATCGAAATGGCGTAACTCAAAACCGCCCGCTTGATAGGTTTCGAGCAAGGTGTAAGTGGGGCTTTTGACTCGCCCGTCAAAACCCAGTGCGCGCAACACACCGCGTACCAGCGTGGTTTTTCCTGCACTCAAATCGCCATGCAAATAAACCACCAAGCCGCGTTGCAGCCCTCCAGCCAAACGAGCGGCAAAGGCTAGTGTCGCATCTTCATCATCGAGATACGCCACCGTTCGTGGTGAGCCTGTCGAACCACCATACCCTTCGACTAGCTCAGGGTGAACGGTGGTTTCTGGGTTTGGGGTAAATCGGCTATCATCAGGCATGATGCAAAACAACACTCCTCAACATTACGACGCATTAGTGCAAAAAATTCGACGCTGGGCGAAGCAACTGGGTTTTCAAGCGGTAGGTATCGCGGATACGGATTTATCAGCTGTCGAACCACGACTATTAGATTGGCTCGCGCAGGGCTTTCACGGTGAGCTGGATTATATGGCAAAACACGGCACGAAGCGCACCCGCCCCGCCGAGTTAGTGCCGAATACCGTGCGTATTATTTCGCTGCGCATGAATTATTTTCCCTCCAACACCAAAGAAACTACCCAAGTCTTACAACAGCCTGATCGCGCGTTTATTTCCCGCTATGCCTTGGGGCGGGATTATCACAAAGTATTGCGCGCACGATTGGCAAAATTGGTAGATAAAATTCGGGCAGAAGTCTCGGAATTTGAGGGTAGGGTGTTTACCGACAGCGCGCCCGTGATGGAAGTCGCACTCGCCAGCAAGGCAGGCTTGGGCTGGCGTGGCAAACACAGCTTATTGCTCTCGCGGGAACAAGGATCATATTTTTTCTTAGGTGAGATTTACATCAACCTGCCGCTGTCCGTCGATGAACCCGTGTCTTCACATTGCGGCAATTGCACGCGCTGCATGGATATTTGTCCCACGCAAGCCATCGTCGCCCCCTATCAAGTCGATGCCCGCCGCTGCATTTCCTATTTGACCATCGAATACGCGGGCAGCATTCCTATCGAATTGCGCCCGTTAATCGGCAACCGCATCTACGGCTGCGACGACTGCCAAATGGTCTGCCCGTGGAATCGCTTCGCACAACTCACCGCCGAACCCGATTTCGCCGTCCGCCACGGATTGGATGATGTGGGTCTATTGGAATTATTCGCGTGGGACGAAGCCGAATTCAACACCAAAATGGCAGGCAGCCCGATTTGCCGCATCGGCTATGCGCAATGGCTGCGGAATCTCGCGGTGGCGTTGGGGAATGCTACGTCAACATCCGCTATTTATACTGCATTAGCCGCTAAATTGAATTACCCAGACGAGATGGTGCGGGAGCATGTGGCGTGGGCGTTGGAGCGTTTAGGTTATGATCTTGTCGCATCATAGCGCAGTGCCGTGTCCCGTTCCCTTTCCAATTGCTGGAGTAATTGGTTTTGCAATATCACCAACAAACGTGCCGCTGCACGATTTTGCGCGGAGAGTGAGTTAAGGTAGGTTTTGATGCTATTTTCCGAAAAGCAGAAAGGCTTATCACTTTTGAAAATGGACAAATTTGCCAAGGTATTTTGTTTCGGTGCGGGTTTGCCGATGGATAAACAGACATCCTTAGCCACAAAATGCGCCTGACCAACCTCGTCTAAGTAATAACGAATTTGGTACTCACCACCGTCGGTATGGAGTACACCGCCCTCCCAATTGGGCATCATAGCTTGCAAACTTTTTTGGAATAACAAGGGTAGTTCTTCCAAAAAAAATGGTGCGATGTAAATTGCCAGTCCCAGTAAGATCGAGAAAAAGGCAATGAAACCAAATAGCCACCACGCAATGATGCCGAAAATCACCACACAAATTCCCAATTCCCGATAGACTCTGACGGTTGCGCTCATTTCAATTCCTTTATTAACAATGCGCCACGCCATTTTTTAAAATAAGGCTAGGCAGTATGGCAAGAGCTAAAGCAAGGAGCGTGCCGTGGGGTTGGGTAGGCCCACCTATTACGGTTTAGACGTACAGTATTGCTGAAAAGCATCCACACCCTGCGCCAAGTGTTTTTCAGCAGACAACTCCCACGGTCTGACACAAGCCGACTCACGGGCGCACCATGTATAGCCCGCTGAGGCGATGCAGCCATGCGCATCTCTATCGCCGCCGACGATTGGCGCGGGACTGGGTATCGGTTGAAAAGGGGTTGGTGTTGGTTGAGTGGCACAGGCTGACAATGTCAGTGTAATAATGGCAAATAGGGAAGATTTCATTTCAGTTCCATGGTTGTTGATTGAGGGAGGAATGATGATAGCGCAGTATATTTTTCCGCGCAGCCTTTGGCGTGTGCAACAGGATATTTCACGGCATTTTTAGCGATTTTTGCCAGTACGATTTGTTTTACATCCAAGTCGTATTGATCCGCCAGCATCAAGGCGTAGGCAAACACATCCGCCAACTCTTCCTTCACCGCGTTCAAATCCGCTTGCTCGGCGGATTTCCACAAAAATATTTCCAACAACTCACTGGCTTCAATGCTCAATGCCATCGCCAAGTCTTTAGGATTGTGAAACTGCGCCCAGTCGCGTTCATCGCGAAAGGTGTGCAAAGCGTGCTGAAGTTCGGCTATTTCACTCATTTGTCAGTCTTTCCCCAACGCGCCGCCCGCCACGCTTGCCGTTGTTGCGCGTTCAAAAATGTCCACGCCACCAGACGGCTTTGCTTTTGTCCTTGTCCCATCGGAATCGTTTGCTGCTGCACCGCCCCCACGCGTTGCAAGGCGCGATACACGCTGGGCAAGTTGGTGGCTTTGGAAATCAGCGTGGTAAACCACAAACACTGGCCGCGAAAGTGTACGCTCTCTTCCACCATGCGGCACACAAATGCCAGTTCGCCGCCTTCGCAGCACAGCTCTCGCCCCTGCCCGCCGAAGTTCAACGTGGGCTGCGCGCCGTGCCCTAAATTTTTCCATTTGCGCTGCGTTCCCGCCTTTGCTTCTGCCACGGACGCATGAAACGGCGGGTTGCACATCGTCAGCTCAAAGCGTTCATCGGTTTGAATCATGCCGTGAAAAACTGACTTCGGCGACGCTTGTAAACGCAACGTGATTGCCTCGCTCAAGCCCGCATTCGCCGCCAAAATCCGCTGCAAATTTCCTATCGCTACGCGATCCACCTCCGCCCCAACAAACTGCCAGCCATATTCGGCCTGCCCAATCAGCGGATACACCCCATTCGCCCCCACACCCACATCCAACACCCGCGCCTCACGCGGAATCGCCCCGCCCTCCGCCAATAAATCCGCCAAGCTATGCACATAATCCGCCCGACCAGGAATCGGTGGACACAAATACCCCGCAGGAATATCCCAACCCTGCACGCCATAAACCGCTTGCAACAACGCCCGATTCAACATCTTCACCGCAGCGGGATTGGCAAAATCTATGGACTCATCGCCATAAGCATTTTTTGCCACAAACCCCGCCAATTCAGGCACCGCCAGCACCAAAGATGGAAAATCATAACGCCCGCGATGACGGTTGCGGGGGTGAAGGGTGGGTTTGGCGGTGGGAGATTTGAGGGGAGAGGCGGGGCGTGGGGCAGATTTCATATATCAAGTTTTGTGTTTGTAAACGTGGGGGTGAATAGTATCGTAGGTTGGGTTGAACGAAGTGAAGCCCAACCCATCTATGAGCTAACTCGTGTAGATTATTCTTGTTCACTTATGAAATAACCAAATTTCTTCTTTTTGATAACCACAGTTATATTCGCTAATTCCTTATCAAGCAACACGTTACCATCGACATCCACTGTTTGATTATTTGGTTTTTCTTCTTTGTGGATTAGAGCTTTTAACTCGTCTTTATATGGGACTATTGGCGTATATAGTCGAAGAAATGCTCGACCAATAGCTCCTGAAAACAAAATCAGTTCGGGATTGTTCGTCCCTCCTTTAAGGATTTGGTCTGTTGCTATGCCTGGATAAGGATCAATGTAATAAATGTGTTTAATACCTAGCTGATAAGCCTTTTTTGCGCAAAGCTCACATGGGCTGGCTGTGCTAAATAACCGTCCACCCTCAATGCCTCTTCCTCCATATTTCGAAATTTGCATAAAAGCATTTTCTTCGGCATGAAGTGCCCTTGTATGAACTTGATTGCCATCATCTTTTAGTTTGTTATATTCTGATTTAAAACAATACGATACATTTCGCCCATTAGATTTTGACTGGATCTTTGTGTATGATTTGTTTTCTTTTTTAAACTCATTAAGATACTCGTGGTTGTTTCTTTCAAATTGACTATATGCTTCCTGATCTTTTCCTGAAACCAGTTCAAAGCGATTACGTAAATTACATGGAACTTGACCATGTGGTGTGTCGTTCCAACCCACTGCTTGAATGGCAAAATTTGTGTTTGTAATAACAGCTCCAACCTGTCTTGAAATACACCCTGAATTTAGTTTTGCGTTGTAAGCAATTTGCATACAACGTTCCATTGATGTTGGTGTTACGAGTCCTGGTCTTTCCATCAGAGAAACGAAACGTATCACTTGGTTTGCTAAATTTTGATATTCAGAAACAGAGTCTTTCTCATCTGGATTGTTGATATAAAGATCTGCTTTTTGAAGGCAACCTTTTATGTCCTGAATTGAAAATGAAGAAGCCGCACTTAAGTCACCGCCACTATATTCCTGCTTGTCAAGCTGTCTAATTCCATCTTCAGTGTAGCCTGAATCTCGCAAACGTCTTTTTCTATCAGTTTCATCACAAGAAACTGCCATTAAGAAAAATGCTGCATATCGTTTTTGGAAAAATAAGGCTTCAAGAGGATTCCTTATGGCATCAATAGCAATCAATGTCTTTTGTTTTGATTCCCCTCGATTATTTTTTACTTCCTTACGTAACTCTTTGACAATAGTATTTATTGTTTTCGCGAGAGTGAAAAATTTTCCATTCTTGGTTTTATCAAGAATAGGGTTTCCTGATAGCCGAACATTCGTCCCAATTTTTTGATACAGCGTCACAAACGCATCCTTCCCTATAGTGTCTCTCAGTGTTGTGCATTTTTTGGGCAACCATTCGGTATAGAATATTTTTACATCCTTGTGCTGCTTAATTTCTTTTTTTATCTCTTTCAGTAACTCTAAAGATGAATCTATGAGTTCTTCTTTCAGATTTAGATTAAGTTTGACTATGAAGTCACGAATTTTTTCAATTTCATTTTTAACAAGCAGAAGTGTTAAAACCGAACTAACTTGAATTACGCTAAAAGCCTGCCAAGTATTCTCAAAATGATGCTTCACAATTTTCTGCTTCCGATCCTCATTGCTTGTAGGATTGTCACCAGAAAATAGAGAATGCTTAATTTCGCTTTTTGCCTTCCGCAAAATATCAGCCACCCTCGAACACCCACTCCCAGTTCTTCCTGTAAGACCTATGAGAATAAAATCATCATCCTCACCGTATAGCGAATTGATTGCTGAGTTTAAATAGTTAACTTCCGTTCCTTTAGTATTACTCATACCTTCTCCCTAAAATTAAAAGACATCTCAAGCTCATCGCGCTATAAATACTTTCATTAGCATCAGTAATAACGATGGTGGTGTAAGATTGGGATATTACCTCATACTTTAACAATTCCACTTTCGACTCAATCCGAAACTTCCATCCCAACACCGCTGCGGCAAAAAACGTGTGAATTTGTCGCGCCTACATTCGCCGTATCAGCCCAACCCCCCAATTTTACGCATCAAACACTTCCAATACCTGTGCCGAATATAGCTTTCTCATCGCATTGACAACATCAAGATACGCTCGCAGCGATAGCCCATCGAAGTAGATGCTGTGTATTTCTCCTGAGTACAGCACGATGTGTACCCCATCACGCAGGATGGTACATTCTTTGACCAAACTGTCACCACCTGTTTTTTGACCTGTTGCTTCAAAGTAAACGATGCCGCTCAGTTTGTCTTGCAGCCAAAAAAAGCAATCTGTCGCGTCATTTTGCAAGGCGAGCAAAAACTCACTTCGTCACCTATTTGGATTGCTTGGGTGGGCATGATTCTACTTTTTTGCCTAACGATTGCGACAAATTTTAAAAAACTAACCCAAAGCAATGACTTCCAGATTCTAAACATCCCTCTACAAACCAGCGTGTAAAAAAGCCCTCTGCGAAGCTAACCATAACGCCAGCGAAAAACAGCAGTTGCCACTCTAGCTGAATACGCGTTGTATGATGTGGTCGATGAAGTTGAATATAAAGATAACCTTGTGCAAAGATGATAGAGATACTCCAAATGGCTAAAATCCAATAGGTATGCAGGTAGGCACTTAAATATGCACAAACCTCATTGCCCAGTATCCAAATAAACCAATAATTCAGGAGTTGGCGCGGTGAATACGCAACGGGAGGTGGGGTGTGTTTCATCTTCATTTTTTGGACAAACTTTCACTTTAAAAACAAGGTTATCTGTCGGTCGGGTTGAAATTATCACGTTACGGCGCGCCCTCTCCCCCAGCCCCTCTCCCACAAGTGGGCGAGGGGAGCTACCCCCACACCACCTTCACATTTTTCTCGCCCATGAGTTTTCTCAATTCGTCTAACAATTCATCTGCCAAGGTCAATTGCCATGGTTCGCCGAGTTTGAGTTGGCAGGTGGAGTGGGGGTTGCGGTAGTGGATAACTACGGGGCACGCGCCGTTTTGGTAGGGCGTGAATAATGCTTTGAGTTGGGCGACTTTGACGCGCTCGTCGCAGCGCAAACTAAGTTGTGAAGCGAATTGGCTGCGGGCTTGGGCGAGGCTAAACAGCTCTTCGCCGCTGACGCGGATGTTGCCTGAGTATTCGTCCAGAGCCGCCTTGCCACGCAAAACCAGCAATTCATCCATGACGATCACCTCACGATTGGCTTCGTAAAGTTCATTGAAAACGGTCACTTCGGTTTGCGCCGCGCCATCGTCTAACACAATAATTGCCATACGCCCGCGCCGAGTTTGTTGCAAGCGAAAGCTGGAGACGATGCCCGCCAACACCACGGCAACGCCCGCCCGTCGTCCTTTTCCACCGCCTTGTTCGACAAAATTGGGCGTGAGGTCGCTGAGTTTGGTTTTGACAAATTGGGCGAGTTCGGGCGCGTATTCTTGGAAGGGATGGCCGCTGAGGTAGAAACCTAAGCTGGTTTTTTCATGGCTGAGTTGTTCGCGCATCCGCCAGCGCGGTACGTCGGCGGTTTGGTTAATCAGCACCACATCGGATTCGTCCGAGCCAAACAGGCTATCTTGATTGGCGGCGCGGGCGTGTTGATCGGCGTTGGCGAGCGCGGCATCGACGCTTGCCATCAATGCGGCGCGGTGGTCGTTGATGCTGTCGAACGCGCCTGCGCGTATCAGGGCTTCGATGGTGCGGCGGTTGACGATGCGTTTATCCACGCGGCGGCAGAAGTCGAACAAATCTTTGAACGCGCCACTCGCTTCGCGCACGGCAACCAAGTGGTTAATTGCAGCCTCGCCCGTGCCTTTGACCGCGCCCAAGCCATACGCGATGGTGCGCTCGTCGGTGGGCGAGAACACATAGCCAGAGCTGTTGACATCAGGCGGCAATACGGTCAACTTTTGTTGCAGGGTGTCGGCGTAGAAGGTGCAAACTTTTTCGGTATTGTCCAAATCGCCCGATAAAGTCGCTGCCATAAACGCCGCTGGATGATGCGCTTTGAGATACGCGGTTTGGTAGGCAACCAAGGCATAAGCGGCAGAATGGGATTTGTTAAACCCATAGCCCGCAAACATTTCCATCAAATCAAACAGTTGTGTGGCGAGCTTTTCGTCAATGTCACGATTCACCGCGCCCGTCACGAAAATATCGCGTTGCTGCGCCATTTCCTCGGCGTTCTTTTTCCCCATCGCCCGCCGCAACATATCCGCGCCGCCCAACGTATAGCCGCCGATAATCTGCGCGATTTGCATCACCTGCTCTTGATAGACGATGACCCCGTAAGTCGGCGACAGCGACACTTCCAATTCAGGATGGAAATAATCCGCTTTGGCGCGCCCGTGTTTACGGTTGATAAAATCCTCCACCATGCCCGATTCCAACGGCCCTGGGCGGAACAACGCCACCAACGCCACGATGTCCTCAAAAGTGTCAGGCTGTAAGCGTTTAATCAAATCCTTCATCCCGCGCGATTCCAATTGGAACACAGCGGTGGTGTTGCATTTTTTCAGCAAATCGTAGCTGGCGGTGTCGTCCAGCGGAATGGCATCTATCGAAAAAGGATGATCTTTGTTTTGCTCCAGTCGGTGAATATGACGAACCGCCCAGTCAATAATCGTCAGGGTGCGCAAGCCCAAAAAGTCGAATTTGACCAAGCCGATGGCTTCTACATCGTCTTTGTCGAATTGGCTGACGGCTTTGCCGCCTTCGCCTTCGATGATGTTTTCCGCGCTGTATAACGGGCAAAAATCGGTCAATTTTCCAGGGGCGATGAGCACCCCGCCTGCGTGCATCCCGACGTTGCGGGTTAAGTCTTCTAGGCGTTCGGCGAGTTCCAGCAATTCGGAAACGCCGTCTTCGTCTTCCGCCATCTGGTTGATTTCAGGCTCAATTTCGCGGGCTTTTTGCAGCGAAACGGGTTTTACGCCTTCCACGGGAATGGCTTTGGACAGCTTGTCGCACAAGCCGTAAGGCAATTCCATCACCCGCCCCACATCGCGGATCACGGCTTTGGATGCCATCGTACCGAAGGTGGCGATTTGTGATACGCATTGCGCGCCGTATTTTTGTTTCACATAGTCAATGACTAACTCGCGCCCATCTTGGCAAAAGTCCACGTCAAAGTCGGGCATGGAAACCCGTTCAGGATTCAAAAACCGTTCAAACAGCAGCTCATATTTCAGTGGATCGAGATCGGTAATTTTTAAGCTATACGCCACCAACGACCCCGCACCCGACCCCCGCCCAGGCCCAACAGGCACGCCATTGGGAAAAGCCTCGGAGCGATAGGATTTCGCCCAACGGATAAAATCCGCCACAATCAAAAAGTAGCCTGGGAAACCCATTTTGATAATGACATCGTTTTCAAAATCCAAGCGATCTTGATATTCGCCCCATTTCTCGGCGCGCTCCGCTTCGTCGGGATACAAAAACAGCATCCGCTCGACCAAGCCTTTTTGCGCTTCGGAACGTAAAAAATCATCCAAAGTCATGCCGTCTGGCGTGGGGAAATCAGGCAAACGCGGCTTGCCCAACACCAGCGAGACATTACAGCGTTTGGCAATTTCCACGCTGTTTTGCAAGGCTTCGGGGACATCGGCGAACAGCTCCGCCATATCGGCTTGGGTTTTGAAATACTGCTGCGCGGTGAAGTTTTTAGCGCGGCGTTTATCGTTTAACACCGACCCTTCGGCAATACACACCCGCGCTTCGTGCGCCTTAAAATCATCTGCCGACAAAAATTGAATCGGGTGCGTTGCCACCACGGGTAAGTCCAAACGCGTCGCCAATTGCAGCGCGGCTTGCACATAGACCTCTTCATCCGCAAAGCCAGCGCGTTGAATTTCCACATAAAAACGATTATCAAACAACGCCGCCCACGACTTCGCGCATTGCTCCGCCACGGCGATATTGCCCGACAACAACGCCGTCCCCACATCGCCCAACTGCCCGCCCGACAAGGCAATCAGCCCCGCCGTGTCCTCACGCAACCACTCGCGCCGCAACTCCGCCCGCCCGCGAAATTGGTTTTCCAAAAACGCCCGCGACAACAAACGGCACAGCAACAAATAGCCTTCCCGCGATTGGCATAACAACAACAAGCGATGCGGACGGTCACGATTTGCGTCATTCGTCACCAACACATCGCAACCCACAATCGGCTTGACACCCTTGCCCCGTGTGGTTTTGTAGAACTTCACTAAACCAAAAAAGTTGTTTAAATCGGTCAATGCCAGCGCGGGCATACCATCTTTTTTCGCCGCCGCGACAGCCTCATCCACGCGCACCATCCCATCCGAAATGGAGTATTCGCTATGTAAACGCAGGTGAACAAAAGTAGGCTGGGACATGGGAAGGGTGAGGAGGGAAGACAAAAACGGGCGCGGATTTTAACACGCAAGGGCAGGGGGAACGGGGAAAGGTGAAGCTGAAAGTTGGGCGGGGCAATCGTCATGCCCGCCCAAAACCTCGTCATTCCGACGAAGGTCGGAATCTAGCCTAAAAACAAATCCTCGCGCAGCGAGACAACTTAGGTTTTGTCCGCTACGCGGGGATTTTTGGATTGAACTGGATACCACCCCGTGTCGTGGCACGGGGTGACGCGTCGGAATGACGGCGTAGGTGCGAATTTATTCGCACGCTGTTGAATTTTTCCCGCATTGCCGAAAACCGTGCGAATGAATTCGCACCTACGGTTACTTCGCCAACGCGTCGCGGAATAATTTCAACCAGCGGGTTTTTTGATCCGCATTCAAACGCTTTTCTTTCGCCAGTTGTTCCAAAATTTCCACGCCGCGTTTCAAATAAGACACCGAATCGGCTTTGGCAATACCGTCCAAATTTGCCAATTTCCAACACGACACCACCACATCAGTTTGCCATTGCACATTCGTTTCATCTTGTTTGGCAAGGCGTTCGCGGATGGTTAAACTAGCGAGGAACGACACCAGCGCGCCCACCAAATCGCATTGGGCTTGTTGGATGTCGCCGATTTTGTCGTGCGACACGCTCAAGTCACGTTGCCATAGTGTATTCGCTTCATTGTGCTGGGCGAGGCGTTCATGGAGGGGCAGGCTGGCGCGGTAGGACAACAGCGCGCCAGCCAAATCGCCTTGGCCTTTTTGAATATCGCCGATTCTCTCGTGTGAAATGCTCAAGTCGCGCTGCCATTCGGTATTCGCCTCATCGTGCTGAGCGAGGTGTTCGCGGATGGTCAAACTGGCGCGATAGGGCAGTAGTGCGCCCGCCAAATCGCCTTGCTCTTGTTGGATGTCGCCGATGTTGTTGTGCGATACGCTCAAGTCGCGCTGCCATTCGGTATTCGTCGCATCGAGCTGGGATAAGCGTTCGTGGATGGTCAAACTGGCACGGAAGGACAGCAGCGCGCCCGCCAAATCGCCTTGTTCTTGTTGGTTGTAGCCGATTCTTTCGTGCGAAATACTGATGTGACGTTGCCATAGTTTATTCGCGGGGTCTTTGCGGACGAGGAGTTCGATGATTGCCAAACCTTTGCGGTAGGACAGCAGAGCACCCGCCAAATCGCCTTGCTCTTGTTGGATGTCACCGATTTTCACGTGCGAAATACTGATGTGGCGTTGCCATAGCGTATTTGTGGAGTCTTTGCGGACGAGGGATTCGATGATTGCCAAACTTTTGCGGTAGGACACCAGCGCGCCCGCCAAGTCGCCTTGTGCTTGTAGGATGTCGCCGATTTTCTCGTGTGACACACTCAAGTCGCGCTGCCATTCGGTATTCGCCGCATCGAGCTGGGCGAGGCGTTCAAAGATGGCATGGCTGGCGCGGAAGGACGCCAGCGCGCCCGCTAAATCGCCTTGGACTTGTTGGATGTTGCCGATGTTGACGTGTGACACGCTCAACTCGCGTTGCAAATAGAGGTCGTTGGGTTGAGCTTGATTGGCAATGGCGGTAATTCGCATGGTTTGTTGAAAAGCACGTTCGGCTTGTAGCAAGTTGCCAGTTCTTAACTGTAAATTGCCGAATAGTTCCCAATAAAACAGATTATCCGCATCCAGTTCGGCAGCACGGCGGGCGTAGTTTAGCGCGGCGAGGGTTTTGGAGCGTAGATCGTTAATCTGCGCCAAGGAAAAGGCATTGGCGGCGGCACTTTTTAGTTTCGCGGTAGCGTTTTCCAAGTCATTCTTCATGGCTTGTTCAAACAGGGCTTCTGCCTGATCCAAATCGCCTTGTTTCAAAAAGGCTTGAGCACGTTGGGCGATGTCATCGCTACGCGTCGCTAATTGGCGTTCTAAATCTTGGTAGCGTTGCATCCACGAATCGCGCTCATTTTCAGTGATGCCGAGTTTTTTGGATAATTCGATTAGCACTTCTGGCGGGATGCCGATAATCAGAGTATTGCCAGAACCTTGCTGGATAGCCGCCACGCTGCCGTGATTTGCCTGCGCGCTGTTGCCAAAAAGTGAACGCAAGAATTTCATGTTATTTGCCGATATGGATTTTGTTATTTTCGCCAGCAACATTGACAGCGGTTCCGCCGTGGTCAGCCTTAGCGGATTGTGTGGGCGAGGTGGGTTTGTCGTCTTTGGGATATTTCCACGCAAAGATAGCCCAGACCACTCCAAACACAGTAAAAACCGTGCTAATCAGCGTCAGTACTTCGTTACTTTTAATCCAGTTGAGCCAATCCATGTTTCCCCCGTTGACATGTTAAAACGCCATCTGCCGCAGCGGACGGAATACTACCCGCGCAATAGGGAGATGCAAAGTGGATTTGCTTGTAGAATGAAAACTCGCATTTAAAACGAGACTTAGGGAAGCACTGATTTATTCGGATTTTGTCATTCCTGCGGAAGCAGGAATTCAGTTAAATCAAACAGCTGGATCCCCGCCTTTGCGGGGACGACGAATAAATCAGTGTTGCCTTAGTCGTTCGTTTTGAGTTGCTAGCGAGGATCAGCGTCACGCATTCACGCGATCAACTTATCCATGATCTTTTAAATCAGGCAGTTATCCTGCCGCCATGACAGAGGTGAACCATGTTTTACATTGTAGAAACAGATAAATCTTTCGATCAAGCCACGTCAGACTTGGAATTGGCCGTCCAAAATAATCATTTTGGGGTGCTGCATATTCATGATTTGGGCAGTACTCTGCGTAAAAAGGGCATGGTTTTCGATGAGCAGTGCAAAATTTTTGAGGTCTGCAATCCTGGTCACGCAACGGAGGTACTCGCCACCGATATGCGCCTGAATATGGCGTTGCCTTGTCGTATCTCTGTGTGGACGGAAAGAGGCAAAACCCATATTGGTCTGATTAAACCGAAAGACATGCTGTCTGCGCTGTCGCAAGATGCAAAGCTGGTCGCCATCGCGACCGAAGTGGAAGCGCAAACGATACGTATGGTGGATGAGGCAAAATAGCACAGGGATGATGTGCGGGCCGAGTATGAATAGATGCTGTCTACATTAAACAGCGGAGGGAATGATGATGTCTGAAGTACGCGCGCTTGATTTTTCCGTTATCGACGATGCCAAACGTCCTTTCGTGGTCGAGTGGCTGCGTGATCGGAGTGCTTTTCATACTTGGTTTTCGTCGCTGATTACGGGAAGCTTTGTATTGCTGACCTTGTTTGGCAATAAACCTGGTTTTGCCGCGCCCAGTGCGGTCATTTTATCGTTGGCGATTGGCTTGCTGCTGCTCGCGCTGTTATGTAATTTGGTCTGTGTCTGGTCCATTCCCAGTTGGAAATTTCGAGTGGGGACAGGAATGCTGAAAGATGCAACCGTCATGCG
This sequence comes from Gallionella sp., assembly GCA_028688275.1. GTDB lineage: Bacteria > Pseudomonadota > Gammaproteobacteria > Burkholderiales > Gallionellaceae > Gallionella. The sequence continues at coordinate 18,133 of JAQTYN010000016.1, forward strand.
GCGCGAGCTGGCTATTACGGCGTGGATAGGGGTGATTGCCTTTGTGTGCGGATTGACGCTTGCCTTTATTGGCAATATGCCTGTTTGAGGTGCCCACGCAGACGGCTATCGTCTTTTTTCCTTGATATGTCATTGCGTTATCAAAAGGGCTTGGTTAAACTGCGCGCCATGTTTCGTCGCCTATTTCCTCAATCGCTGCTGATAATCGCTTTGCTGTTCGCGCAGCTAGGTGGCGTGACGCATGGCATTTCCCATTTATTTAGTAAGCCTTCCCATCGAGCTGAGCAGCCTCTCCCCAACGATCAACACTGCGACTTGTGCGAAGTCTATGCGCAAATTGGCGGTGCGATTCATAGCAGTTCCCTGACTTTTGACCCGCAACGTGTGCTGGGTATCCCACATGCGGAAGTGCTACGTCAACGTGTCGCCTCCCATTTCGTTCCTTTCTCGGCACGCGCTCCCCCTTATTCTGCTTAAGCAGCACAGATTTATTCGGATTCTGTCGCGATTGTGAAAGCAGAAACCCAGCAAAACATGGGTTCACCTCCGTCGCGGCGAGGATGAATAAATCCGCATTTCTCTAGGCATCCGTCGTTGTTGACGCGAGGTCTTATCTGCCAAATAGTGAATTTGTGGAGTTCCTGATGTTCAAAAAAACGATTTTAAGCGTGGCACTGACCACGCTGTTGTCGCAGCCTTTTTATACCTTCGCCGCCGAAAGTTCGGATTTACAAGCATTACGGTCCGAAATGGCGCAGCTCAAGCTGCAATATCAACAGTTAGAAAAACGCTTGCAACAAGCAGAAGTCAACGCGCAACAAGCGCAAGCGGGCAGCCAGCAGGCGGTTGTCGCCAGCCAACAAGCGGTCGAAGTTGCACGCACGCAAACGGTTCCGTCGTCATCCCCAGCAGCCTCATCCGAAGGCGCATTTAACCCTGCGATGTCGCTGATTTTGGCAGGGACTTACGGGCAAGTGAAACAAAGCCCCGCCATTCCAGCCACGGGTTTTGCCATGAATAGCAATCCAGGTCATCAGCAAGGCTTTAATTTGGGGGAGTCTGAATTGGGCATTACGGCCAATATCGACCCACAATTTCGCGGCGTAGCGACCATGGCACTGGCTCCTGCGGGCGGCATCACGGTGGAAAATGCTTTTGTCCAAAACAGTGGTCTGGGCAATGGGCTGAATTTGAAATTTGGAAGGTTCTTTTCGGGGCTGGGCTATTTGAATGAGCAACATGCCCACGCGTGGGACTTTGTCGATCAACCGCTGGTGTATGCGACGCTGTGGAATAACCAAATTGGTGAAGATGGGGTGCAACTAAAATGGTTAGCTCCAACCGATATGTTCATCGAATTGGGCGGCGAAATTGGGCGCGGGCGCAGCTTTCCTGCCACGGATAGACAAAACCGCAACGGCACGGGCGCGGGGACGATTTTTGCGCATATCGGCGATGACATTGGCTTCGAGCATAGTTGGCGGGCGGGCGCATCGTTGTATGACACCAAGCGTGTGAATGCGGCGAGTGCGGGCGTGCCTGATTTATTGGGCACCGTGGGCGGCGTGAATACGCAATTCAGCGGCGACAGTCGCACCATGGGATTGGATTTTGTGTGGAAATATAGTCCGAATGGCAATACCGCGAATCGTTATTTCAAGGTGCAAGGGGAGTATTTTAGCCGTCGTGAAACGGGGATGCTGACTTACAACGCCGCTGTGACGGATACGTTTAGCAATACCCAAAGTGGCTGGTATTTGCAAAGCGTCTATCAATTTATGCCACATTGGCGTGCAGGGATGCGTTATGACCAGCTCAACCCTGGCACGGCAACGGTGGGGGTATTGAATGCGGGTAATGTGATTAGCAACTATGCTTTCAAACCGACGCGTACCAGTGTGATGCTGGATTACAGTCCCAGCGAATTTTCACGTTTACGCCTGCAACTAGCCAACGACCAATCGCGTCAGGGCTTAACGGATAATCAGTTGTTTATTCAATATATTATGAGCTTAGGGGCGCATGGCGCGCATCAGTATTAGTTCCCTCCCCCCCAGCCCCTCTCCCACAAGTGGGCGAGGGGAGTTTAATGGCATCGTGTATAAAATGAAGCATCAAATTCAACACACAGAATTCAAAGGAAAAATCATGAAAAAAATTGTTGCTGTTTTATTTTTACTCTTCACCCACACCACTGCCCACGCGGAAGTGAACGTCTTTGCTTGCGAACCTGAATGGGCGGCACTCACCCAATTATTGGCGGGGAAACAAGCCACGATTTACACCGCGACGGGCGCGTTGCAAGACCCACACCGCGTGGAAGCGCGCCCCAGCTTGATCGCCAAAGCCCGCCGCGCAAACTTGGTGGTTTGCACAGGTGCAGAACTTGAGGTCGCTTGGCTGCCTGTGATTTTGCGTGAATCGGGCAACAGTGCGGTGCAAGTTGGCAGTGCTGGCTATTTCTTGGCGGCACAATCCGTGAAAATGTTGGATGTCCCCACCCATTTAGATCGCGCCAATGGCGATGTTCACGCGGGTGGTAACCCCCATATTCAAACCGATGCGCGCAACTTTTTGCCCATCGCAGACGCACTCAGCAAACGCTTGGTGCAGCTCGATCCTGCCAACAGCGCGTATTACCAACAACAACTCGCCACCTTTAATCAACAATGGCACGCCGCGCTGGTGAAGTGGGAAAAGCAAGCCGCACCCTTGCAAGGCGTGTCTATTCTGGTGCAGCACGATGGTTTCCCGTATCTTAATCAATGGCTGGGCATGAAACAAATTGCTTCACTCGAACCTAAGCCTGGCATGGAACCCAGTGCGTCTTACTTGAACAGCGTACTCACGACCCTGCAACAACATCCCGTCAAGATGGTGATTCGTGCCGCTTATCAAGACGCTCGCCCAAGCGAATGGATTGCGGAACGCGCTCATCTCCACGCCGTCGCACTGCCTTACACGGTAGGGGGTTCGGATAAAGCCATCGATTTATTTAGCTTGTTTGACGACACCCTTGCACAGCTGCTTGCTGGATTGAAATAACATGGAACTCGATATTCTGATTCCTGCTTTTATCGCAGGCTTATTGGTGCTCACCACCCACATTCCGCTGGGCATGAAAGTGTTGGCACGCGGGGTGATTTTTGCGGATATTGCCATTGCCCAAATAGCTGGCTTGGGCGTGGTCATTGCCTCTATGCTAAATCTCACTGACCATCCGCTGCTGGTGCAACTCACCGCCGCCACCAGTGCAATGTGCGGTGCCGCATTGCTGAGCGTAATTGAGCATTATTTTGATGAAGTCAAAGAAGCCTGCATTGGGCTGACTTTTGTACTGGCTGCGTGTGCAGGAATTTTATTATTGAGCCACGATGTTCATGGGGATGAGCACCTCAAAGACTTGCTGATCGGGCAAATTCTTTGGGTCAACAGCTCACAATTGATCGCCACCGCCGCTTTGAGTGCCGCGCTCTTGCTCTTTTGGCAATGGCGACGCGCAACCTTAGGGCGCATGGGCTTTTACGGCATGTTTGCTTTGGCAGTGACGGCATCTGTGCAACTGGTCGGTGTATATTTGGTGTTCGCCAGCCTGATCGTTCCCGCACTCACCACCCATCACGTAGTTCGACATCGCATCATCTATGCCTATACTATTGGGATCATCGGCTATGCGATAGGATTGTATTTATCCGAATGGATGGATTTGCCTTCAGGAGCCGCCATTGTTTGGAGCATGGCGATGGTCGGGGGTGTGGTGGCACTGGGGTTGAAACTTTGGATGAAACGACCCGATAGTGCTTGAGAAACACTTCGCATAGTTGGAATGCGATGAAATCTAGTGAGACGCTGATTTAATCTTACGTTCATGGTTCGACAAGCTCACCACGAACGTAAAATTAATAGAATCAACGAATTAAATCTATTTACCCTTCGACATGCTTATGGCTCAGAGCAAAGGGATTTAATTCTGCCTAAATTTGCTATTCGGCTGCTTTATGTCGCTTTGCGATGGCGAATAAATTCGCTGATGGCGGGGAGTAGGGTGATGACCATAATGCCGACAATAATCAGGGTTAGGTTGTTTTTGACCACGGGGATATTGCCGAAAAAGTAGCCCGTTAAGGTCAGCGAACCGATCCAAGCCAAGCTGCCCAGCGCACTGAAGGTCAAAAACAGTCGATAACTCATCGCACCCAGCCCTGCCACAAACGGGGCAAAGGTGCGGATGATAGGCAGAAAGCGGGCGAAGAGGATGGTTTTGCCACCGTGCTTTTCGTAAAACGCGTGGGTTTTAGCCAAGTGTTCCTGTTTAATCCAGCGTCCACCGAGTTTTTCAAAGAAGCGCAAGCCCAAGGTGCGTCCTATCCAGTAGTTGGTGTTGTCGCCACTAAATGCCGCCAACATCAACAAGGGGGCGAGATAGTGCAACTCCAACGCGCCTAAGCCGCACAACGCGCCCGCTACAAATAGCAGGGAATCCCCTGGCAGAAATGGCGTGACGATTAGCCCTGTTTCGGCAAAAATAATCGCAAAAAGAATGGCATAGACCCATAGCCCATATTCATTGGTGAGGGCTAAAAGGTGGGTGTCTAGGTGTAGGATAAGGTCTAGCAAGGGATACTTTCTGTGGGTGTGTTTTTCCCTCGCCCCAGTCCCTCTCCCAAGGGGCGAGGGACTTTCCAACCCCAACTCCCTTCACCCTTCGGGAGAAGGGCTGGGGATGAGGGGTGGGGACGAGGGCGGGGGTTAAGGTAGGACTTCTTCCGCTTCAACTTTTTCAGGCTTGATAAAGTCTTCACGCGATACGCCAAACATCATCAGCAAGGGGCTGGCAACCAGTACGGACGAGTAGATACTGAATAAAATGCCGATGGTCAATGCCATGGCGAAGTAGTGCAGGGTTTCGCCGCCCAAAAACAACATCGCACCGACCATCATTTGGGTGCAACCGTGGGTGATGATGGTGCGGGACATGGTGCGGGTGATGGCGTTGTCGATGATTTCTGCGGTGCCCGCTTGACGCATTTTGCGGAAGTTTTCGCGAATACGGTCAAATACCACCACGGATTCATTGACTGAGTAGCCTAATACCGCCAATACCGCTGCCAACACGGACAGCGAGAATTCCCATTGGAAAAATGCGAAGAAGCCCAGAATAATCACCACATCGTGTAAGTTGGCGATAATGGCGGACAAACCAAACTTCCATTCAAAGCGTATCCACAAGTACCCAACAATGCCGATAGACACCAGTAACAACGCCATCGCACCATTTTCCACCAAATCTTTGCCGACTTGAGGGCCGACAAATTCTACGCGACGCAGTGTGACTTTAGCCTCATCATCCTTTTTGAGTAATGGTGTTGTGCAATTGAAAGATAAACCATAGCTTTCTTTCCAGCCTAGGTCATATTTAGCGATATTTGGCTCTTTCAGGCGTTGTTCGCAATATGATCTGACGACTTGCGGGCAGGTTGTTTCAAACGAACCGTTGCTGCTTGCTGCCTCAGATTGGCAGAGGTTGATAAAGACATTCTCGCTTAATTTCGAGCCAACTTTATTGGCCTTCAGCGGAATTTGAATCAACACGTCATGACTGGAGCCAAAGTTCTGAACTTGGGCATCAGGAAAACCAGTGCCAGAGAGTTGTTCACGTACTTTATTCAAGTCCGCCGTTTGCGCGTAATGCACCTCCATCACGGTGCCACCCGTGAAGTCCACCCCAAAATTCAGTCCTTTGGTGAACAAAAAAGCCACAGCAATCAGAAACGTTACCAGCGAAATGGCCGTGGTATAACGACCATAGCTCATAAACGGAATGTCGCGTTTAATTTTAAAGAGTTCCATGATTTCTTTCTCATTGTAGGTCGGGTTTTAATTTGACCGACGGTTTTGCGTGCAAATGATTTGGGTAATTAGTCGTTAGCTTCTAGTCTCTAGCTCCTAGTCTCTAACCCCTAACTAACGACTAGCGACTAACGACTAACAAATTTAACCTATTGTCACGTTATTCAAACGGGATTTGCTGCCGTAGATCAAGTTGACCATGGCACGCGAGACCAGCACCGCGCTAAACATCGAGGTCAAAATACCCAAACACAACACCACAGCAAAACCCTTAATCGGGCCAGATCCAAATAAGAACAGGGCTATGCCTGCGATTAAGTTGGTGATGTTGGAGTCGACGATGGTGGCAAATGCGTTTTCGTACCCTGCGTGAATGGCGGCTTGTGGCGTAATGCCATTGCGTAGCTCTTCCCGAATCCGCTCGTTAATCAACACGTTCGCGTCAATCGCCATGCCCAAGGTCAGCGCAATCCCCGCCATGCCTGGTAAAGTCAGCGTGGCTTGCAACATAGACAATAACGCTACCAACAACAGCAAGTTTGCCCCCAAAGCAACAACAGAAATTGCGCCGAAGGAGAGGTAGTAGACGATCATAAAGACCGCGATCATGATGAAACCAATTTTGGTGGAGTTGAAGCCGCGCTCAATATTGTCTGCACCTAGGCTAGGCCCGACCGTGCGTTCTTCTACGATTTCCATTGGGGCTGCCAATGCGCCTGCGCGCAACAACAACGCGGTATTTTGCGTTTCTTCAGTAGTCATCTTGCCGCTGATTTGCACATGACCACCGCCGATTTCTTCACGGATCACAGGCGCGGTAATGACTTCGCCTTTGCCCTTTTCAAACAAGATGATTGCCATGCGCTTACCGACGTTTTCGCCGCTAGCCTCTTTGAATTTACGTGCGCCGATACCGTCCAGCCCGATGCTAACGGTCGGTTCGTTGTTGCGATTGTCAAAGCCAGGCTGCGCGTCGTTGATGCGTTCGCCCGTCAAGATGACTTGCTTTTTGACTAGCACTAAGTTGCCATCTCTGTCCTTGAAAATCTCCGTGCCAAAAGGCGCAACCGACCCAGCATTGATAGGATGTTCGTCATCAACCATGCGCACTTCCAGTGTGGCGGTACGACCGAGTATGTCTTTGGCGTGGGCGGTGTCTTGTACCCCAGGCAATTGCACCACGATACGATCTATGCCTTGTTGTTGAATCACTGGCTCTGCTACGCCCAACTCATTGATCCGATTACGCAAGGTTAGCAAGTTCTGTTGTACAGCGGACTCTTGGATGCGACGTTCTGCTGTTGCTAGCAAAGTCGCTTGCAACAGAAACTCACCGCCGACTTCTTGACTGTTTAAGTTGTAATCGGCAAAACGAGATTTGAGTTCAGACTGTGCTTTGCTACGGGTAGCATCATCACGGAACTTGATGGTGATGATTTTACCGTCGTGATTCACGCCCGCGTAGGCAATGTTTTGTTCACGCAATGTGGTGCGAATATCACCGCTGGTGGCTTCCAAGGCTTTTGCTAAAGCGGATTTCATTTCCACTTGCAACAAGAAGTGCACGCCGCCGCGCAAATCCAGACCCAAATACATGGGCAATGCGTTTAAGTTCGTCAACCACTGAGGAGAGCGCGACAGCAAATTGAGCGCGACGACATAATCATCGCCCAATTGAGTGCGCAGCACATCTTTGGCCTTAATTTGAGTGTCGGTGTCGGCAAAGCGCGCTTTGATGCTATTACCTTCTAAGGTAATCGTTTGCGGGGCAAGATTGGCAGATTTGAGAGCGGTTTCAGCGCGCGTGAGCAGCGCGAGATCAGCCTTTACGCTGTTGCGTAAGGGTGAAACTTGCACCGCAGGCGATTCGCCAAAGAAATTCGGTAGGGTGTAAATCAGTCCAGCGACTAACACCGCGAGTATAAGCAGATATTTCCACAAGGGATAACGGTTCATGTTGACCTCTAAAAGTCGGGCTAAGCGGGAGCGGGCAGGGCGCGGGATAAGGCGCGCCCAATAGCCGTATTACTTGATTGCCTTAATCGTTCCTTTAGGCAAGACAGTTTGGATAGCTTGTTTTTGGATAAAAACTTCGATATTGTCGCTCAGTTCAATGGCGACATATTCGTCATGAATTTTAGTGATGCGAGCCAACTGTCCGCCAATAGTGATGATTTCATCGCCACGTTGCAGTGCGTCGGTCATGGTTTTGTGTTGCTTGGCACGTTTGAATTGGCTGTAAATCATATAAGCCGCCAATAATACGATAGGCGCAAAAAACATAACTTGCTCAAGCAATCCGCCTTGTGGCTGTGTACCTGAATCAGCGAATGCGTTACTAATAAACATGATGTGAAACTCCGCAGATAATCAAAGGGCGCGCATTCTAACATGAAGCGGCGTGCAACACAGTGACGGATAAGGGCTTATAGCTGTTAGTTGCTAGTTCATAGTTTATAGTTGAGGTGTGTAGTGTGGTGCTCAGCAAGCAAGCAACAGCTAGAAACTAACGACTTATTAGGATTAATTTTGTGCTTTAATCCGCATCATTTGTTCATCTTCTATATCAAAGGAATTGTCATGACCCCTACTCGTTTCGCCCCCCATATTTTGCTGATTTCTGTTATCTGTGCCGCTGCTTCTGCAGAGGCTTTTGATTGGGGGAGTGTGGTCAATCAAGAAAAACTTAGTCAAGTGCTGCAAAAAGTCGCTCCCGCTTCCGCTCCGACGGTCACTGCTGCTGCCCCAAGTGCAACTGGCTTAGGTAGTCTGAGTGAGCAAGATCAGGTTGGCGGTTTGAAACAAGCCTTAACCCAAGGGGTGGAAACAGCGGTTACCAGTTTGGCGAAACAGAATGGGTATTTGGGTAACGCTGCGGTCAAAATTCCTTTGCCAGCGAGTTTGCAACGGGTGGAAGGCACGATGCGTCGCTTTGGTATGGGGAGATATGCCGATGATTTAACCACCTCCATGAATCGTGCGGCAGAAGCGGCGGTGCCAGAAGCCAAGAATTTGCTGGTCAGCGCGGTGAAAAATATGAGTGTGACTGATGCCAAAAACATTTTGTTAGGCAGTAATGATGCCGCGACCCAGTATTTCCGTCAGAGTTCGGAAGCCGCGTTAGCAGGGAAGTTTCAACCCATCGTGGTTCATGCCATGCAAAACGTCAGTCTGGCACAAAAATATGACCGCTTTGCCGCCAAAGGCGCGAAGTTGGGGCTGGTCGATGCCAAGGATGCCAATTTAGAAAGCTACGTCACCCAAAAAGCCTTGGATGGTTTGTTTGTGATGATGGCCGAGCAAGAAAAAGCCATACGCGCCAATCCCTTGCAAGCCGTCGGCAGCTTAGCGCAAAAAATATTTTCTGCGATCAAGTTGTAAAAAACGTGGTGAAAACTTGTCAATAGCCGCGTATCTGGCGCGGCATTAAAATAGCTCCCCTGAACTTTCTGCAAGGGCTTTCGCAATAACAGCGGGGAGTTTTTGAGGGGAGTGAATACGTAATTGTTTGTTGACATTAAATCGACCAAATACCACGGTAATGTCGCTGGTTGCAACTTCAAACTCTTTCGCCAGAAATTTCACCATGTGGTCAGTCGCTTTACCCGCGACGGGCGCGGCGGTCACACTTACCTTTAGTTGATTGCCTTTAGGTTTGCCTATGGCATCCTTTTTCGCACTCGGTGTGCCCAGAATGTTCACCACCAAGGTTTCCCCCTCCCACGCGCAAAACGACGCGCCAGTTAGTTCATCGGCATTCTTTTTTCGTGAGGAAGTTGTATCTGATTTTTTCATGCGGTGTCTCATTTTGCAGCATATTGTTTGAATCCCCCTCAGAGGGTAGGGGAGAGGGAGCTCGCGTGGCACGTTGATGCCAGTGGAGTCACGCTCAATTTACACCCTGATTGCGTTGATATAGTGTGTCGCACTTTCTAACGAGTCGAATGCAACGCCACCATTTCGCTTAACCATCTGCGCAACAGCATCCAATGACCGCCATTGACCATCGGTAAATCTATCGTTCTCGTCCATCCGAAGCCTGACCAATACGGTTTTATTGGGTCGCTTATTGCTGTCATCAATGACCTCCGCAATCGAATAGACACCTGTCATTTTGGGCGTAATGACATACAAACAAATATCACACGTTTCGCGTTGCCGCAGCTCTTCCGCCATAGATGCGGGTGTCCAGTCGGCAACAACAGGATTAAAGCAATCCGCCGCCAACATAGGCATGATTTGATCGCGCCATGTTGAATGATTGCAAGTTCCGCCTAGAAAAACGTTCATTTCACTAAACCCCTAAGCAATATCGTCGTCGTACTAGAAAATTGCCCGCATAATGCGCTTGGATAATTTTAATCATCCAGCCCCTGCCGTAGGATGTGCCGATAGGCGCATCAATATCATTTAAATTCAAAAAGATGCGCCTGTCGGCACATCCTACGCAGTTGTAGGGTGGCAATAAGCGAAGCGCATTGCGCCAAAATTACATACGGCGCATAAACGAATGCACATTCGCGGGCTATTTAATAAAAATAAGTAGCATCGACACTGCTTTCAGAAGGATTACTCCACCAATCCACAATAGGATACATATGTCGGTGCGATAAAGAATAACGATAAAACACCAACGGAGATACCACTCGAATTTTCCGAGGTTGATACTGAAGCGACCAGGTGCTTCCATTCGTGTATTGATTTCAGATTTCTTTGTTCTATATTGTTGTTTATCTATAAAACTCAGTCCTCCTGGTATGCATGAGGCAACTCTTACCCAGAGTGCTATCACCCCCATGAGTAGCCACGAAGAAGCTGCGTCATCAAAAAAATATGAAGCTTTTTCAATGATTGAAGAAATGATCATTTCGATACCTTCACTTCCTGAATCTCAGCCTTGTCGGTAAAAAATAAATAAGGTCAGACTCTCAAAAATAGCATAAGGGCGATGGGCGTAGGCGCGCAATTTGTGCGCTTCTATATACGATCAATGCTACCTCACAATCCCCCGCTCACTTTGTGCCAAGAAATCCGCCAGGATTTTCAATTCAGGCTGTGCTTCCACTTGTTTTTCGATCTCGGCTTTCGCATCGGCGAAGCTCAATCCTGACTTATACAACGTTTTGTACGCTCGTTTAATCGCCATAATCGCGGGGCTGGTGAAGCCTCGACGTTTTAAGCCTTCGGAATTGATGCCATGCGGGGCGGAGGGGTTGCCTGAAACGAGGGTGTAGGGCGGGACATCTTGCAGCAAAATTGTACCCATGCCTGTGATGATGTGCGCGCCGATTTTGACGAATTGATGCACGACGGTGAAGCCGCCCAAAATGGCGTAGTCGTGGACTTCGACGTGTCCTGCGAGTTGTGAATTATTGGCGAAAATGGTGTGATTACCGACTTGGCAATCGTGCGCCAAATGGACGTAAGCCATGATCCAGTTATGATTGCCCACGCGGGTGACACCGCCGTCTTGCACCGTACCGAGGTTGAAGGTGCAAAATTCGCGGATGATGTTGTCGTCGCCGATTTCTAAGCGCGTCGGCTCATTGGCATATTTTTTGTCTTGGGGGATTTCACCCAAGGAGCTGAATTGGAAAATATGGTTGCGTTGCCCGATGCGAGTGTGACCGTGGATGACCACATGCGAACCGATAATCGTGCCCGCGCCGATTTCGACATGTTCGCCGATAATGGAATACGCGCCCACTGCCACGTCATCGGCGAGCTTGGCATTGGGGTGGATGAGGGCGGTGGGATGGCGCATGGCAGTCATTACAGTGTCTTCATCGCGCACATGAGTTCAGCTTCGGCGGCCAATTGCCCGTCCACTTCCACCGTGCCTTTGAACTTAAATACGCCGCGCATGGCACGGGTCAAGGAGACTTTAATGATGAGCTGGTCGCCAGCCGTCACAGGGCGTTTGAAGCGTGCACCATCAATGCCCGCGAACAAATACACGCTGTTGTCATCAGCTTGCGTACCGCTGGATTTAAATGACAACAACGCCGCCGCTTGCGCCATGGCTTCAATAATCAACACGCCTGGCATCACGGGATGATGCGGGTAATGACCAGGGAAAAACGGTTCGTTGATGGTCACATTTTTCAGCGCGACGATTTCTTTGCCAGGGTCGATGGACAACACGCGATCCACCAGCAAAAACGGATAACGGTGCGGCAAAAGTTTCAGAATTTCGTGAATGTCCATGGTCGTACTCATGCTGTTTTTCCTTTTAACGAGATAACTTCTTGTTCTAATGTTTTGATGCGTTTAACTAGCTCATCTAAGTGGCGCAGATGTACCGCATTTTTGCGCCATTCGTCGCTGGTGCTAAAGGGGTAAATTGCGGCATACGCGCCCGCAGATTTGATTGATTTCCCGATGAGCGAGAAGGCGGCGATTTCGACATGATCAGCGATTTGCAAATGCCCCAAAATCCCCGCGCTGCCGCCGATACGGCAGTATTTGCCAATGGTGGCACTGCCCGCGATACCCACGCAACCTGCGATAGCGGTATGCGCACCGATGCGCACGTTATGGGCAATTTGGATTTGGTTGTCCAGCTTCACACCTTCTTCAATCACGGTGTCATCCAGCGCGCCACGATCTATGGTGGTATTAGCACCAATCTCCACATCATTGGCTATCACCACGCGCCCGATTTGGGGAATCTTCAACCAACGACCTTCGTCCATGGCAATGCCAAAACCATCTGCGCCAATGACCACGCCAGAATGGGCAATCAGTCGATCCCCAATCACGCAATCGTGATACACCACCACACGAGGGTAGAGGCGAACGTGTTCACCGATCACCACATTCGCGCCGATATAACAACCTGCACCAATCACCGAATGCGCGCCGATCACTGCACCCGCTTCGACTACGACGGTGGCGGCGATACTGGCGGTGTCTGCAATTTGCGCGGTTTGATCGACATGGGCGGCAGGATGAATGCCCACAGTAGGTTGGGGTAAGGGGTTGAGCAACGCAGACACGCGGGCGAAATAAGCGTAGGGATTGTCGGAAATAATGCGTGGTTTATCGCTGGCATCGGCATCCGCTGCGCCCAGAATCAACGCGCCTGCTTGAGTCGAGGCGAGTTGTGATTGGTATTTTCGATTAGTTAAAAAACTGATGTGTTGGGCTTGCGCTTTTTCCAAGGTAGCAACTTGCTCGATGCACACATTGCCATCGCCTAACACCTGTCCGCCGAGCTGGGCAGCGATCTCTGCTAATGTATAAGCCATGGCTTACTTCCCATCTGCCTTATCAGTTGCCAAATACTTGATCACTTTGTCAGTAATATCCACCTTGGGATTGCGATACACCGCTTCTTGCAAAATCAAATCATATTTTTCAGCTTCTGCAATGGCTTGTACCGCTTTGTTTGCACGATCCAACACCATGGCCAACTCTTCATTTTTACGCAAATTCAAATCCTCACGGAACTCACGTTGTAATCTTTGCAAATTCACATTCAACGCCGTCAATTCGCGGTCACGGTTGCGATGATTCGCATCGTTTGTGGTGTCTTTTTCAAGTTGCGTTTGCAACTCCTTTGCCTGTTTTGCTAGTTTTTTAATTTCCGCATCACGACCTGAGAACTCCCTTTCAATTTTCTGTTCGGCCCGAATGGCGGGCACAGATTCTCGTAATACGCGCTCTGTGTCAATGACACCGACTTTAAAATCATTGGCTTGCACGGTTGTCACGCCAAACAAAACCGCCAGCATCCACAATTTCATTATGTTCATCTTAACTACTCCTGTCATAAAAGGGTATTGAGTTGTTAGTTACTCATCGCTAGTTAGTCGTGCGTAGGATTGTACAAATTGCGGGATTGTTTTTACGCTAAATCTCTCAAAAAATACGCGGAAACGACTTAACAATACATCACTAGCAACTACCAACTTGTAAACTAACGACTAACAGCTTAAAAAATCGTACCTAAAGTGAATTGGAATTTTTGTAGCTTGTCGTTGGCTTGTTTATTCAAGGGTAAGCCATAACTGAACTTAAATGGCCCCATAGGCGACATCCACGTTACCGCTAACCCAGTGGAATACCGCATGCCCACCGTACCTGGTAAGTCTCCTTGCCCATAGATAACACCACTATCCAAAAAGCCACTGAGCCGAATTGAGGTGTCTTTTGCCATTCCAGGGAAAGGAATAATCACTTCACTGCTTGCTACCATACGACGTGTACCGCCCAAAGCGTAATTATTGATATCACGCGGTCCTAAGGAGTTGGACTCATATCCACGTACCGAACCTACACCACCCGCATAAAGATTTTTGAAGAAGGGGAGTTGTTTGCCGCCATAACCTGACGCTGCGCCCACCTGCCCGTTAAACATAAACGTGACGTGATCTGCCAAAGGATAGAACCATTGATGATCATAGCTTGCTTTGACATAGCGCATATTAAATACAGGCAGTGCCACTTCAAGATTCAGTCGTTGTACTAGGCCAGAGGTGGTGTCAATTGCACTATTGCGCGTGTCGTGATACCAACCTGCGGTGCCTGATACGGTTTTATTCGTTGCACCAAAAGTGTTGATAAAATTAACATAGCGCAATGGACTGTTCGCAGTGAGTCCTAATGTGGTGCTTTCCGCCGAGAGCCCATATGTAATTCCCTCATCTTCGTCAATCGGCACACTAAAGCGCACACCACCTCCCAATGTGCTAGAGGTGTATTGACTAAACGTGGTGTTAATCGCATTGACTTTACGCTTGTAAATATCAAAACCACGACTCACACCATCATCGGTGTAATACGGGTTAGTAAAGGACAAAGAAATCACTTGGTTAATTTTGCCTGTGTTGACTTGCGTGGATAGGTGGTTGCCACTCCCGAACAAGTTGGCTTGTGTGACACCGCCCATTAATACCAGACCTTCGCCACTGTTAATCCCGCCACCAATGGTAAAGCTGCCCGTGGATTTTTCCTTGACCGTCACATTGATGTCCATCTGATCGGGTGCACCTTGTACGGCAGGGGTTTCTAAAGCAACTTCGGAGAAAAATCCCAGTCTATCCGCGCGCTGTTTGGATTTGGTAATTTTATTGGAATCAAACCACGAACCTTCTAATTGGCGGAATTCGCGACGAATGACTTCATCACGCGTTTTGGTATTGCCGAACACATTGATACGGCGAATATAGACGCGTTTGAGGGGGTCAACCAAGAAGTTGAATGCCACTTCATGCGTTTCTTTATTGATGTCAGGCATCGCCATCACGTTCGCAGCCGCGTAGCCTTCTCCGCCCAAGCGTTCGCCAATTTTCTTGCTGGTATCCGTCAATGCTTGACGAGAGAATACATCTCCCGCTTTGACCTGTACCAATTTCTCAATGTCTTCCTTGGGGACGATGGTATTGCCAGAAACTTCAACTTTGGAGATCGTGTATTTCGGACCTTCTTTGATATTGATCGTAATGTAAATATCTTTTTTATCGGGTGTAATCGAAACCTGAGTGGAATCAATGCTGAACTCCATAAATCCGCGATCCATGTAGAATGAACGCAAGGTTTCCATGTCAGCTGAAAACTTGGGCTTGGAGTATTGGTCATTTTTACTGATCCAACTCAACCAGTCTGGTGTGCTCAATTTCATTAAGCCACTCAATTCATCTTCGGGAAATGAGCTGTTTCCAATAAAATTGATTTGCTTAATTTTGGACACTTCACCTTCTTGCACGGTAAACGCCACGCCCACACGATTACGCTCCAGCGGGGTCACCACAGGGTTGATGACGACCCCGTATTTTCCGCGCGCCACATATTGACGTTTTAAATCTTGCACCGCTTTATCCAGCGCGTTTTTGTCAAAAATACGACCTTCAGCCAAGCCAACATATTTCATGCTGTCTTTGAGTTGGTCGGCTGGGAAATCCTTAATCCCTTCCAAGCGCACGCTACCAATGGTCGGTCGTTCACTCACCATGACAATCAGTACGCCTTGTTCCACTTCCAAGCGCACGTCTTTAAAGAACCCAGTGCTATACAAAGCACGAATCGCGGCCGCAGATTGGGCATCGTTCATGGTATCGCCCACTTTGACAGGCAAATAGCTAAACACCGTACCCGCATCCGTGCGTTGTATGCCTTCCACGCGAATATCTTTGATGACAAAAGGCTCAATTGCCCAGACAGAAGAAGTGTAGAGCAAAGCGATGATGCCTGCTAATTTTTTAAAGTTCATTGTTTTTAAGGTGTTGCATAAAAATAATCGGGTATGGAGTTGTTAGTTACTAGTCGCTAGTCGTTAGTTTTTAGTTGCTGGGGTGCAGAACTTTTCTCATCCACTTGAATATATTGTAAAAAATACAACATCTGGCTGCTTCTCACCATTAACTAACGACTAAAAACCCTTAACCAGAAATAAGACGATTAAGGTCATTATACAAAGCAAA
Organism: Gallionella sp.; assembly: GCA_028688275.1. Classification (GTDB taxonomy): domain Bacteria; phylum Pseudomonadota; class Gammaproteobacteria; order Burkholderiales; family Gallionellaceae; genus Gallionella. The sequence goes on from JAQTYN010000016.1 coordinate 34,407, forward strand.
AATCATCAACGTGCCTATTAACGCAATGCCCACTTTTTGACCAAGTTCCCAAAGTCTCTCGGAAACAGCACTGCCCTTGATCCACTCCACAGCATAATACAATAAGTGTCCACCATCCAATAACGGAATGGGCAATAAATTTAACACGCCCAAGCTGATGCTTATGAGTGCCAAAAAGCCTAGATAAGACACCCAGCCCATATGAGCGGATTGCCCCGCATAATCGGCAATGGTCACAGGACCACTGATATTTTTAACGGACACTTCGCCCAACAGCATTTTGCCAAAAATTTTCAAGCTAACCGACGAGGTTTCCCATGTTTTGCGCAAAGCTTGCCATGCAGCTTCCACAGGTGGATAACTGACTTCTACAAACAGTGCATCCCATTCGGTCTGGTCAATTTTCGGTCCCACGCCCAATTTGCCGATGGTTTTGCCATTTTGTACTTCTGCTTTTGGGATCAGTGTGAGTTTTAATGTGCTATCGCCACGCAACACTTCAATTTGCACCGATTGATCGGCATGGTTACTGACCACCGCTACGAGATCCCGCCAATCTTTGATGGCGATCTCGTTGATGCGCACAATTTTGTCGCCCAGTTGCAGTCCTGCCGCATGCGCCACGCTATCAGGTGCGAATTGTCCAATCACAGGTGATATTTTGGGCTGGTACAAATGTAGCCCTAATTTGTCCAAAAACTCTCCATCCAAATCTTTGGCTTCCAACCCACCCAAACTTAAGATGTGATTCTGTAGCATCCCATTGCGTGACAATGCTTCGATGCGCACATCAGCTTGTTGCAACGCCAATTCCAACAAAGTCCAACGTACCTCCTGCCAACTGGGTACGGGTTCATCGTTGATGCGCACCAAGGTTTCGCCTGCTTGCATTTGGGCAAGAGCTGCGGGTGTACCTGCGGGAATGTCACCCAAAGTCGGTTTTAGTCCTGGTACACCGTGCATCATCACGACCCAATACAACACGATTGCCAATAAAAAATTCGCCATCGGACCTGCCGCCACAATCGCCATGCGTTGCCACACAGGTTTGCGGTTAAAAGCGTATTGCAGTTGCTCAGCAGGGACGGGATCTTCGCGCTCGTCCAACATGCGCACATAGCCGCCCAAGGGAATCAGCGACAATGCCCATTCGGTTTCGCCGATGACTCGGGTGTACAGCACTTTGCCGAAACCAATAGAAAAACGCAGCACTTTCACACCACAACGACGCGCGATCCAGAAATGGCCAAACTCGTGAACAAACACGAGGATGGCAATGGCACCAACAAATGCAGCGATTGTTAGCATAGGGTCAATGTGCGAATAACTTGTTCAGCCGCGACACGCGCTTGGGCATCGGCTTCTAGCACGTCCTCAATACACGTTACGGGATGGATGGGCAATTGATTTAATACACGATCAATCAACTGCGGGATGGCGAGGAAGGCAATTTTACGATCCAAAAAGGCAGCAACCGCGATTTCATTGGCGGCATTCATCAGCGACGGTGCTGTGCCTGCTGAGCGTAAAGCTTGATACGCCAAGGCTAAACAAGGGAATCGCTCGAAATCGGGCGGGGTGAAGTTTAGTGTTGCAACTTTGAACAAATCCAGCGATGAGACACCCGATGGAATGCGCTCAGGATAGGCTAATCCATAAGCAATCGGCGTACGCATATCGGGATTGCCCAGCTGTGCGATCACCGAACCATCGACATATTCCACCAGTGAATGAATTACGCTTTGCGGATGGACCACCACTTGAATATCGTCTGCGGAGGCATTGAACAACCAATGGGCTTCAATGACTTCCAGTCCTTTGTTCATCATGCTGGCGGAATCCACCGAAATTTTTTGCCCCATCGACCAGTTAGGATGCGCGCAGGCTTGTTCGGGCGTGACATTTTTCAAGTCTGCCAACGGGGTATTACGGAAAGGCCCGCCTGAAGCGGTGAGCAATATGCGGCGCACACCGTGTTGCGCGGCATTGCCGTTGTAATTTCGTGGCAGGCTTTGGAAAATTGCATTATGTTCGCTATCAATCGGCAACAAGGCAGAGCCACTATCGCGAACCGCGTCCATAAAAACTTTGCCTGCCATGACGAGCGTTTCTTTATTCGCCAATAGGATTTTCTTTCCCGCACGGGCGGCCGCCAAGGTGGGGCGCAAGCCCGCAGCCCCCACAATCGCCGCCATCACGCTATCGACTTCATGCGCAACGCACACTTGCTCCAGCGCGGCAACGCCCGTCAAAACTTCTGTCAATAATCCAGCATCGCGCAACAATGCGCGCAATTGCTGTGACGAGTCCTCCTCCAATAGCACCGCATAACGAGGCTTAAACTGTACGCATTGCTTAAACAGCAAATTCACTTGCCGATGTGCTGTAAGCGCGAAAATTTGGAAACGCTCGGGATGACGCGAAACGACATCCAATGTGCTGGTACCGATACTACCCGTCGAACCTAAAATTGTGAGATTTTGCTTCATTTTGTCAGCGAGATGAGGGAAGAGTGAAGGGGAGGGGGCTTCGCGTTTAGCCTAAACGTTGCAATAACACCACCAGTGCGGCTAATGGCAAGGTAGAGGTCAATGCGTCGATGCGGTCAAGTAAGCCGCCGTGTCCAGGGAGTAGAGCACCGCTGTCTTTTAGACCAGCTTGACGTTTGATAGCAGATTCAAATAAATCACCGATGACCGCCAGTCCTACCCACCACCAAGCTGCCACGACTAGCCCTGGCAACATCGCGTATTTGACAAAGGAGGTAGTGAAGAAACCAACCATTAACACATACACTGTCACGCCGACCATCGCGCCCGCCACGCCTTCCCAAGTTTTACCAGGGCTGATGCTGGGGGCGAGTTTGTTTTTACCAAATTTGCGTCCAGTGAAATAGGCAGCACTATCTGCGACCCACACCAACGCCATGATAAACAGGAGTGCCCATGGGCTCTCGACACGCAAATCTAGCATTGCCAAGCCTGTCGGGATCAACACCATCCAACCCACGAACATCATCACTACAGGTTGTTTGACTTTCCAGCCGACGATCATCCAGGTGGGGACGATGAAGAGCCATAATAATGCAGCAAAAGCGTACACACTCAAATGTAGCAATAGTTGCGATTGCCCTGTCAGTTGACTGTCCGCCCACAGCAAGCCCGTCATCGCCGCAACGCTTGCCCACCAATACAACTTAGGTAGCCCGCCTGAAAGCTGTGCCATACGCGACCATTCTGCCGCGCCTTGCGCTACCATGACCACAATGAGCAAAAGCCATGCGAGGTCGGGCAAGGCAAATAAAGCCGCTAAAAACAACACCAACATAATCGCAGCCGTAATGGCACGTTCTTTAAGCATTATTTTTCCCTTGAACTTGCTCGCTGGTGCGCCCAAAACGGCGTTCGCGTTTTTGATAAGAAGCAATAGCTTGATTTAATTCTTCACGCGTGAATGCGGGCCATAATGTGTCGGTGAAATACAACTCGGTATAAGCAAGTTGCCACAGCATAAAGTTAGAAATGCGCTGTTCGCCGCCCGTGCGAATAAATAAATCAGGTTCGGGCGCATCTTGTGTGGCGAGGTAGGGGGTTAAATCGGATTCGGTGAAATCGCTGGCGCGTTCAGGATGGTCGCGTAAAAAACTTCGCATGGCATTCATTACATCCCAACGTCCACCATAATTGGCAGCAACGATAAACGTTAAACCTGTATTGTTTGCCGTCAGAGCTTCGCCATCCGCCATGCATTTTTTGAGTTGGTCGTTGAACGGCGTACGGTCGCCAATGATTTTCAGGCGCATGTTATCGCGGTGCAGCCGCTTAGTTTCGCGTTCTAACACTTTGACAAACAGGCTCATCAGGAAGGAAACCTCGTCGGGTGGTCTGCGCCAGTTTTCGCTGCTAAATGCAAAAACAGTAAGGTATTGCACCCCAAGATCACGACAGGCTTTGATGATTTCGCGTAGCGACTCGACACCACGCTGATGACCCATCACGCGCGGCATAAAACGCTGCTTTGCCCAACGCCCGTTGCCATCCATGATAATGGCAATATGGCGCGGGACGATTGAAACTTCGGGAATTGATCGTGTCGAGCTATTGGACACAGATTTACACCGCCATTAAATCAACTTCTTTTGCGGCCAATGCCTTGTCGATTTCTGTGACGAAGCGATCGGTCAGCTTTTGTACTTCGTCCTGAACGCGACGCTCATCATCCTCAGAGATTTCCTTGTTTTTAAGAGCTTCTTTTAATGTGCTATTCGCATCGCGGCGAATGTTTCGCACAGCGATTTTGGCATCTTCACCTTCGGACTTCACAACTTTAATTAAATCGCGGCGACGCTCCTCAGTCAACATAGGCATCGGCACACGAATCAAATCGCCATTGGTGGCGGGATTCAAGCCTAAATCAGCATCTCGAATCGCACGTTCCACTTTGCCGATCATATTTTTTTCCCATGGCTGTACGCCTATGGTTCGCGAATCTACCAACGTTACATTTGCCACTTGGGTAATGAGCGTAGGACTACCGTAGTAATCCACCGTGATGTGATCCAGCAGACCCGTATGAGCGCGCCCAGTACGTACCTTAGTCAAATCCGCCTTAAGTGCATCCAGCGACTTGTTCATTTTTTGTTCTGCATTTTTTCTAATATCAGTAATCATGCTTTTCTCCTGAAATATTAAGTCGCTAGTCGTTAGTCATTCATCGTTAGTTTTGATGTCTTTAACTAACGACTAGGTGCTAACGACTGGCAACTAACAACTAATCCACCCGCACCAATGTGCCTTCGCCCTCGCCAAAGACCACGCGCTTGAGCGCACCAGGTTTGAAAATACTAAAGACAATAATGGGCAGTTTCTGGTCACGGCACAGCGTCAATGCTGTGGCATCCATGACTTGTAAATTCTTGCTAATCGCTTCGTCAAAGCTCAGGCTTTGATAGCGAATCGCGTGGGGGTCTTTCTTGGGATCGGCGGTATAAATACCATCGACCTTCGTGGCTTTAATCACCACTTCCGCCGACATTTCCACCCCGCGCAAGGCGGCAGCGGTGTCGGTGGTAAAAAACGGACTGCCAATACCCGCTGCAAAAATTACCACTTTGCCATCTTCCAGATAGCGCAGGGCTTTGCCGCGAATAAAGGGTTCAGCAACTTGCTCCAAACTCAACGCCGATTGCACGCGGCAATCCAAGCCCGCGTGTTTCATCGCGTCTTGCAACGCCATGGAGTTCATCACCGTCGCCAACATGCCCATGTAATCGGCGGTGGCTCTATCCATCCCAGCCGCAGCAGGTGCTACGCCTCGGAAAATATTGCCGCCGCCGATGACCATGGCGACTTGCACACCCATCTCCACCACTTCCTTGATTTCGGAAACAATGCGCTCAATCACCGTGCGATTGATGCCATAGCTATCGTCGCCCATCAGGGCTTCGCCGCTGAGTTTAAGTAAAATGCGTTTATAGACAGGTGCGCTCATCGTGATTAACCTTGTAAAGCTGCAACCGCTGCCGCAACTTCAGCAGCATAATCTTCCACTTTTTTCTCAATGCCTTCGCCAACTACGAACATTTGAAACGCTGCCACGGACGCATTGCGACTCTTCAATAACTGCTCAATCGTTTGCTTGCCATCTTCAGCCTTAACAAACACTTGGCCCATCAATGTGACTTCTTTCAAGAACTTCTGCACGGTACCTTCAGCAATTTTTTCCAGCATCGCTTCAGCTTTACCCGCTTCACGCGCTTTTTCAATCGCAATACGGCGTTCAGTTTCGATGTCTGCTGGATTCACGCCAGATGCGTCGATGGACTTAGGCTTGCTTGCCGCGATGTGCATGGAAATATCACGACCCAAAGCTTCATCACCACCCGTGAAGTTCAACAACACGCCGATTTTACTGCCGTGCAAGTAGCTGGACAATTGACCTGTTTCAGTTGCATAGCGTTCAAAACGACGCACAGAAATGTTTTCGCCCAACTTCATCACCAAGGCTTTACGGGTCGCTTCCAACGTATCCGCACCGCTCTTCAATTCACCCAATGCAGCGATGTCAGCAGGATCACCCGCGACAACAGCTTCTGCCGCTGCTTTCGCAAACGCCAAGAAATCATCATTTTTTGCCACGAAATCCGTTTCGCAGTTCACTTCCACGACCGCGCCTGTTTTGCCATCTGCGCTGATAAACGCGCTGACCACACCTTCGGCGGTTACACGGCTTGCTGCTTTGCTGGCTTTCGCGCCGCTCTTAATGCGCATTTGTTCTTCGGCAACTTGCATATCACCATTGGCTTCAACCAAGGCTTTTTTGCATTCCATCATGCCCAAACCCGTGCGCTCACGTAATTCTTTGACCATACCTGCTGTAATGTCAGCCATTTTTTACTCCATCAATTCTGATAAAAAACATACAAAAAAAGGGGCTTGCGCCCCTTTACGCATCTAAACCAATTAAGCAGCTGGTTCTTCAGCGACTTCTTGCACCAGCTCATTCAACGCTTGTGCACGACCTTCCAAAATCGCATCAGCAATGCCGCGAGCATACAAACGAATCGCTTGTGTCGAGTCATCATTACCTGGGATCACAAAATCAACGCCCAATGGGGAGTTGTTGGTATCCACGATACCGATCACTGGAATACCCAATTTACGCGCTTCAACGATCGCGCCTTTTTGGTAGCCCACGTCGATCACGAACAATGCAGCAGGCAAGCCCACCATATCTTTAATCCCGCCCAAGCTGCGATCTAATTTTTCCAATTCGCGCTTCATCATCAACGCTTCTTTTTTGGAAATTTTTTCGTTGCCGCCATCAGCAACGATTTGTTCCAATTCGCGCAAACGCTTGATAGATTGTTGTACGGTTTTGTGGTTAGTCAGCATACCGCCCAACCAACGATGATTCACAAAAGGAGAATCTGCACGTTCAGCTTCTTCTTGAATGATTTCGCGAGCTTGACGTTTAGTCGCTACAAACAAAATCGTGCCTTTTTTCGCAGCCAATTTGCGTACGAAGTTTTCGGCTTCAGCAAACAAAGCAACTGTTTTTTCCAGATTGATAATGTGAATTTTATTGCGATGACCGAAGATGAACGGAGCCATCTTAGGATTCCAGAAACGGGTTTGGTGACCAAAGTGAACACCGGCTTCCAACATTTGACGCATAGTAACTGCCATAAAAACTCCAATTGTGTTAAGGGTTAAAACCGCCACTCGCTAGATTGACTCTTTTGTTAAGAGCACCCTAACTGGTGCGAGGGGGGAAATTTGCGCTGACCTATTTCAACGCGGCGCGCATTCTAGCATTAAACCCCTTGTGTCCTCAACATGGAATTTTTTTGTGTTAACGCTAGGTGGTAATTTTCGCGATATTTGTCATTTGGTGTTGTCGCTATTAGACTTTTTCCCCGTAAAATATTCACCATTAGCCGAGTGCATTGTTGCTGTTTATCCTTTGTTTATAAAGAATATGGCGCAATAAAATTGCGCCATATGTGGGCTTGATGCAACAGCTAACCGAACACTGGGAGGTTGTGAAGAAGCTCGTAATCTAGCCAAGGAGTCTTCTTAAGTTTTTACGGCATACAGCAAAAAACTACCGAAATTCCCCCCAGTACATTACAGCTGTCAGATGAGTTGTGTCTGATCAAAAACCTCGGAGGAGCCAATAAGCTCATCTGAGTCTAGTCACATGTAGGGTAATCATTCACCTCGCAGTACACCTGTCCTGGACGATCTTGGTCGATACGTGTCATTCCTGAACTGCCACTGTAGTTGCACTCGCCGCACTCTTTGTTCTGGAGCGACCACCACGAAGGCCAATACTCTGGGTGAATCTCGCAGTATTTGTGTCCCGCGTGGTTTGGATCGTTCATGATTCGCCCCCAGTGTCCGTTGTATTTACAACGAGCAGCCTCACCCTGTCCATCATATGGAGAGGTATAGCACTCTGGTGCACTTCCTGAGTTGACTTCACAGTACATGTGACCTGGGTGTTCGCTGTCTGGTCGGGCTTTTCCGTCCTTGTCGTCGTACTTACAGTTGCTGCACAATGCCATGCCATCCCATTCGGACTTGTAACACTCTGGTACGCGACTGGAATTAACTTCGCAGTACTTATGACCTGAATGCTCAGGATCCATCTTCACGTTGCCGCTCTGCCCCTTGTACATACAGTCTTCACACAATGCCAAACTATCCCATTCGGATTTGTAACACTGTTGGGTTACATAACTCGCAGAAAATTCGCAGACCTTGTGCACATTACTCGCGTCGAATTTAACTCGCCCCTCTTGGTTACCTTCCGAGCAACGTGCGCACAAAGCCTTATTATCATAGGTTAGAACAGTCTCGCCAGTATTCCAATTGACAATCGGCACACCTTCGTCTGGTACATGACAAGTAGGCTTGTTATACGCGCTGACGACATCCATTACACCAGTCGGGTCAATATCGCCCAAAACCTGCATTACGTCTACTGCGCCACCATCGGACATAGCCGCAGCCGCGAGTTGCTCGGCAGCTTTGTTCATCACCGCTTCAGCGTTTTCCTTCGCATAGTCCTTAAGCAACTTGGCGGACATCTTGGTTCGTATTTTTGCCAGCAAATCCTGCTTGAGCGATTTAAAAGCCGCTTTTGCAAGCGCCCTTGTTGTGGCGGACAGACCCGACTTTATTGCACTCCTCGCTGCTGCCTTTGCGGCGTTAGCCGTTCCGCCAGTGGCAACTGCCATCACAATGTTCGCGGCGAGTTGCAGTGGTGCCATCACCATGTTAGTGGTCTCCGACGCACACGCAGCCTGGTTGATAGCGCACCCCGCACCACATACCACGGGTTGAGAGGATGGACACGTCCCCCAGCACACGGGACCATTTCCCGAATAATTTGCTTTGCAGGAGTTATAGCAAAGCCCAGCATTGTTCTGTTCATCACTCTCGCAAATCATCGGTTTACCCGCGCCGCGACTGTATCTGCCCGCCGAGTTGATACAGGAAGGTTTTAACCCACTAAGTCCACTGGGACAACTGCCGACACCGCTGAATTGGCACAATCCAGGCGAAAACTTTGAGCCTGCGGGACATTTTTTATAGCAAAATATCGCCCCGTCGCTGGTGAAGCCTGGTGCGCACTTGTCGTAGCAAAGTCCGCCGTCCATAACTTGCCCTGGCGCGCATGTGCTGGGGAGCCTGCCCACGCCTCGCCCATAAGACCCCTTCCAGCAAAACGGATTTTCTCCCTGTGCCATCTCGTCAAGCACAAATTTCACCAGAGTCTTTCCGCCAAGGCTAAGCGGTTTCGTTAGCACCTCTTCCGCAGCATCTTGCGCAACCGATCCCGCAGAAATCGAAGTCCCATCTGATGGTTTGCAATAGCCAGCTTTAACCACATTAGGCACGGGATCGTAACCGAAAGTAGATGGGCTGAAACTAATATTGCCTGAAACGCCTGATTTATAAGCATAAGTGCCATTCGCTCCATAAGCTATATCAGTGGTCGTAGCCGCATAATATTGCCCCAATTCGCCTGCACATTTGGTATATCCACTGGGGGCATCAGTGCTTGCAGCATTTGATGTTTGACTTGCAACTGTAGTCGTTGCAGTTGGTGATTTGCAAGATCCCGTTGTCCCGTCATAAACCTGTCCTTGACTCTCACAGGTAGAGCAGGCAAATGAGCCATATTGGTTGGTGGGTGTGCCAGATACCCTACATCCTTCACCTCCCCCATCACAATCACTATTGGAGTTACAGGATTGAATAGCTCTGTTCCAGCAACATTTATTTAAATTGGTGCTTGCAACATTGGTATAACTTACTTGGTAAAGGTTAGCTATTTCCGCATCGCTTAAAACGTGGTTGTAAAGCTGGATTTCATCCAACGCACCTTTAAAATAGCCAAAATTTTCTTCGGTATAAGCAATAAGCAAACTTGCAGAATTTTTGGTAAAGCTATTTCGATTTATCGGTTGTTGGGCACTTAACTGACCATTGATATAGATTTTCATAATGTGGTTTGTCAGGTCAACAATACCCACGTAATGCACCCATTGCCCTGTAGAAACCACGTTATCTTTAAAGCCAAATTCCTGACAAGCATTATCACCCGCAGCCATTTGATATAAAGAACGGTTTGTTCCGTACAAAAAAACCGCATATTCTCTGTTTGAAAGGCAATTCGTACCTGCACCACCTTTATGGAGAATGGTGTACCAATTTCTACTCAAATCATCAGGACGCATCCAGAGAGAGATTGTCAATTGCTTATCAGGATTTAACGAGGGCGAGTTAGGTACTTTAATAAAGCTATCAGAGCCATTAAAAATCATGGCTTGACCTTTTTTGCCCTGCTGGCAACTGATAGTGCCATTGATAACGCCATTATTGCCATTGCTACTGCTGTCATTGGCTGTGCAATCGTCAAAGCTCCAATTGGCTATCAAACCATTGGCGTTTGCAGTAGCAGCATTAGTGCTTGCAACATTGGTATAACTTAGCTGGTAAAGGTTTGTTATTTCTGCATCGCTCAGGGCGCGGTTGTAAAGCTGGATTTCATCCAGCGCACCTTTAAAATAGCCAAAATTTTCTTCGGTATAAGCGATAAGCAAACTTGCAGCGTTTTGGGTAAAGCTATTGTAAGTTATCGCTTGTTGAACACTTAATTGACCATTAATGTAGATTTTCATGACGTGGTTTGTCAGGTCAACAATACCTACATAATGCACCCATTGCCCTTTGGAAATTCCATTAGCTTTGGAGTTGAAAAACTGCTGACAATTATTATCACCCGCTGTCATTTGGTATAAAGAAGGTTCTTTACCATTTAAAAAAACCGCATATTCTCTGTTTGAAAGACAATTCGTACCCGCGCCGCCTTTATGGATAATGGTATACCAATCCCCACTCAAATCATCAGGACGCATCCAGAGAGAGATTGTCAATTGCTTATCAGGATTTAATGAGGCTGAGTTGGGAACTTTAAGAAAGTTATTAACGCCATTAAAAATCATGGCTTGACCTTTTTTGCCTAGCTCACAACTGACAGTGCCATTGATAACGCCATTATTGCCATTGCCACTGCTGTCATTGGCTGTGCAATCGTCAAAACTCCAATTGGCTATCAAGCCATTTGATGTTCCCGCCCAGCCATTTAGGGAGGAAAAAGCCATGAGTAGGCACAGCAGTACCATAGAAAGTATTTTCATATCATCTAGTTTATTGTTAATCTTAAGGATATTTAACGAATAGGGAATCTGACCCTTCCAGCTGTAGTGTCTCATCTTTAAATCAACATTTCAAGCAGCATTGCTTCAAGCATGATGCAAAACATTATGCGTTTGAGTGATGGAGGTGTTTTCTACGAAAAATAAGTCTAAATTGATGAAACTGAGGTTGGCATTACTGAGGGTGCTTTGCTTCGATGCTGTAAGGGTATGCGTTTTTCGTGCTGAGCATTGATTGATGTCCGAGTATACTTCTCCCAGAAGGAATGAGTTATCTGCTACCGTATCCCAATTCAAACACCGAATTTTAAGGAACATGACCATGACGATTGAAAGTGCTGAAGAAAACGGTGTTTCTATTCCCAAGCTGCGTGAAAAACTTAAAAATAAGCTGATTGCACTTGAGCAAGAAGTAGCATCGCATCATCACACCTTGGATTTATTGCGTGAAACTGAGAATGCTTATGGGCGATTTGTACCGCATCAGCTACTGCATTTGCTCCATGCCAAAAGCATTCTGGATTTGGCATTGGGCGAGCAAATCGAACACAAAATGACCATACTGTTTGCTGATATTCGGGACTTTACCCAGATCTCTGAAAGCATGACCCCCAAAGAAACGTTTGCCTTTATCAACTCCTATTTGGGTGAAATGGAGCCTGTGATTAGTCAGCATGGCGGCATTGTGGATAAATACATCGGCGATGCCATCATGGCGTTGTTTCCTGAAGAGGCGGATGCGGGACTCCAAAGTGCGATTGGTATGTTGACGCAGTTGCAAAGCTATAACAAGGGTAGAGTACAGGCAGGCTATCCCGCCATCCACATTGGTATAGGTTTAAACACAGGTATTGTCATGCTAGGGACGGTGGGTGGTACACAACATATGGAAGGAACGGTGTTAAGTGATTCGGTGAACCTTGCCTCTCGATTGGAAGGCATTACTAAAATCTATCACACGCCGCTGTTGATTAGCGAACACACCTTGTACGCGCTAAAAGACGAAACGCAATACCATATTCGCTTTTTAGACCGCATACGGGTGAAAGGCAAGAATCAAGCACAGTCAGTTTACGAAGTGTTTGACCATGATCCCGTCGCCATACGCGAAGGCAAGAAAAAAACATTAAGGTTGTTTGAAGAAGGCATCGCCTACTACCACATCAAAGCCATTGAGAAAGCGATCCCCTTGCTGGAAAGTTGCCTGCGCGATGTCCCCGAAGATTATCCTGCTCAAATTTATTTGCAACGCTGCCATGACTTTTTAGCAACGGGCGTACATGTGGGGACGGGTGAAATTACAGGCACGATGGCGTGGTCGGATGATTTTCTAGTGGGTGTCGAGGAAATTGACAACCAACACAAGGCGTTAGTGGTGAGCATGAATCAACTCTCAGCTCATATTGCCAGTGGGGATACCTCTGGTGTCGATGAAACCCTGCGCTTTCTCGCGGATTATGCCCATTTCCACTTTGGCAGCGAAGAACGCATCATGCGCGAAATCAACTATCCTTTTATCAATGAACACATCCAAGAACATCAAAAATTTATACAAGAATTCATTCGTTTGAAAAACAACATCACCAGCGGATTGCATGACCCGTTATATCTCAGCTTTCAAATCCAGCTGCTCATGTTTGACTGGTTTGCCAATCACACCACCAAAACGGATCGCCACTTAGGTCGTTTTGTACAAACATTGAAAAATGAGCAAGCAGCATCTAAGCCGTCATTCTCACCCGTAGCCGTCCAAGCAAACTCATGAAATTACCAGACAGCTGTTTTTCGTGAGGATCGATAATTGGCGCAACACTTTGGCGTTTTTGTAGCGCGGGTTGGCTGCCCAGTAGCTGGAAGCGTTCCAGCATGGATTCTAAATTGCGTTCCAAGGTTTTTCTGCTAACAGGCTTAGCAATGTAGCGGGTGATTTGCGCTTGATTGATAAGCTCGATGAGGCGCGAGGTGTCGTTGAATGACGTGACCACAATACATTGCGTTTGTGGATTGAGTTGCTTAATGGTCTTGAGGATATAGCTGACATTGGTGTCGCCCAGCATCAAGTCAGAGATCACGACAGAAATATCTTGTTTTGCCAGCTCTTCCATGGCATGTTGTGCATCACATGCCCACACGATTTCACAACGATCTTCCAGTATCTCGTGGACAATTTTGGTCGTCGATTCATCGTGATCCATAATGAGCACGCGCGGTTTTTGCGTGCTTCTAATCACAGGTGCGGTGTTCATTTGTGACTGCACCGCAAAGCTTGCTTCGGCGATTGACACGGCTTCGGCGACGACTTTTTTCACCTCATCGCCCAACCACGGCTTGAGCAAATAACGGAATACTTCCCCTTCATTCACGCTGGCAATGGAAGCATTCAGGTCAGAATAGCCCGTTAGCAAAATGCGCATGGTGGCAGGCGATGTTTCACGGGCAATGCGCAGTAATTCTGAACCTTGCATCACGGGCATACGTTGATCGCTGATAATCACATGCACTTTTTCTTCACGCAGGATGCGAATCGCCTCTTGCGGATCCGTGGTCATTTTGACGTTGTAGTGCGCGAAAAACAGCATACGCAATGAGCGCAAAATGCGTTCTTCATCGTCAATAAATAATAGGGTAGGTTTGCTCATGTCGTGATACTCCTCATGCTTAGTTCAATGTTGGCGAAATCGCCGTTGCGACTGCGAGGGGTAAATGAATCTGAAAACATGTCCCTTCGCCTAATGTTGATGTCACCTGAATGTCACCACCATGTTGTTGAATAATTTGATGACTGATCGCCAGTCCCAACCCCGTGCCTTCGCCCACAGGTTTCGTGGTAAAAAAAGGATCGAAGACGCGATTTAAAATTTCCGCAGGAATACCTTTTCCATTGTCTGTGATGCTGATATGAATCGCCCCATCCGCACACCAAGATTTAATCGTTAGCGTGCCGTGTGTATCCATGGCCTGTGCAGCATTGGTGAATAAATTCAAAAATACTTGATTGAGTTGTGAAGGCACGCATTTGATTTTGGGAAGCTCATCTAAGAGCGTGGTCACATCCACTTTGTTTTTCAGCACATTGCGCCCGATTTTCAGCGCGCTGAGGATGCAGTCATTGATGTTAAAGGCTTCCGTGGCAGCGGCATCCATACGCGAAAAGTCTTTTAAATTCATGACTAATTCTGAAATTTGATCTATCCCATACAGAGAGTCCGTCATCAAACCCTGCATGTCGCCCAGCATTTCCTGTGCATTCAACTCGGCACGTAGTTGTGAGATGTACTGCATCTGCGCGGCGATTTCTACTTCACTTGCCTGTTCATTCAATAAATTATCGACCAAGGCTTCATAGCCTACAATCATGGTGCGCACCTGCATAAACAACTCTTGCCCGATGGCGACATTGTTCTGCACATAGCCCAGTGGGGTGTTGATTTCATGTGCAATGCCCGCCACCATTTGTCCAAGTGAAGCCATTTTTTCCGATTGAACTAGGGCGAGTTGTGAAGACTTTAAGCTTGAATAGGCTTTGTTCAACTCATCCGCGTGGGCGCGCATACGGAATTCCATTTCCTTCAGTAAGTCCATCACGAAGCCCACGCCCAAATACTTGCCATGGCGTGTGACGATAAAATCTTCGGTCAGGGGGAATTGCATATTTTGCGTAATGTGATGGGCTGCTTCAGCAAGTGGTTGATCTAGTTCAACCAATAACGGTTTGTCATTAAGATACAAACGGATAGGGCGTTTTCCGTGTAACTCCCGCGCATATTGCTTGAGATACATATCCATAAAACGGTAGCGACTCATCACGCCTATGGGTATGCCGTTTTCCACCACGGGCAAGGACAGCAGTTTGCTGTTTTCTGGATTCAGAAACAGCTCGGCCACTTCCATGACGGTGCAATCAGGCTCTACAGCGGTAATGGGGTGAATCAGGGTGAAAATATCCTGACCTGATTTTTTGGCGTTGTGTACCAATCCGCGCAAGGCAAGTACCCGCGCATAATCGGGATTCAAGAAATCGGGTGAATCGATGGTATCAGGCGCAACGGCATTGATAGCGTGAGATGGGGTAAGGACATCCTGACCCAATTGACTGGTATGAAACATAAATCCCCCTTAACCAATTTTTTGGTAAGAGGGATTGTAGAGGGCTAAGATGACAGAAAAATGAAATGTTTTTGCCGTGTGAGCAGGGGAGGGTTGTAAGTCGCCAACAAATTTGGATTATGCACTGACTAAACCACGGATCACGTCGGCAATTTGTTGAGCGCAGTGCTGGACTGTAGCGGCGTGTTCACCTTCCACCATCACCCGCAACAAAGGTTCAGTGCCTGATGGACGCAGCAATACGCGCCCTTTACCCGCTAGTTTTTGTTCTGCTTGGGCAACGGCGGTAACTACCGCTTCGTGTTGTAAGCAATTCACGCCTTTTTGAATCCGAACGTTAATCAGTACTTGGGGGTACATAGGCATATCTGCCGCTGCTTCCGCTAGACTTTGCCCACTGGCGCATAAGGCGTGCAACACTTGTAGGGCGGAAATAATGCCATCGCCAGTACTATGTTTATCCAAACATAAAATATGCCCAGAATTTTCGCCCCCCAATTGCCAGCCTTGTTGTTGCAATACTTCCATCACATAGCGGTCACCCACTTTGGCACGCATAAACGAGATATTTAAGCGTTGCATCGCATGTTCAAATGCCAAATTGGTCATCAAGGTGCCAACAACGCCTCCTTGCAATTTGCCCGTCGCGTGCCGATGTTTGGTAATGATGTACAACAGTTGGTCGCCGTCATATAACACACCTTGCGCATCCACCATGATCAGCCTATCCCCGTCTCCATCCAGCGCAATGCCTAAATCAGCTCCGTGCTCAACCACAGCTTTCTGTAAATTTTGGGGAGAAGTCGCACCATAACCCGCATTGATATTTTGACCATCAGGTTTAGCACCTATTTCTATTACATCCGCCCCTAGCTCATGGAAGACGGGGCGCGCTATATGGTAAGTTGCACCGTGTGCGCAATCCACGACAATTTTGAGCTTGCGTAAAGTGAGCTCTACGGGAAAGGTGCTCTTGCAAAACTCAATGTACCGCCCAGCTGCATCATTTAGGCGTTTGGCTTTTCCTAAGCTTGCAGAAGGATTGGTTTGAATTTCTACCTCTAACGCGGACTCAATCGCCTGTTCGATGTCATCAGGTAATTTAGCCCCTTGTGCCGAGAAAAATTTGATGCCATTGTCTTCAAAAGGATTGTGCGAAGCTGAAATGACAATGCCAGCCTGTAAGCGTAAGGCACGTGTCAAATAGGCCACGGCTGGTGTTGGAATCGGTCCTGCCAGATACACATCTATCCCCGCCGCAATCAGACCAGCTTGCAATGCTGATTCCAACATATAGCCTGAAATACGGGTGTCTTTGCCGATGAGTACGGCAGATTTTTCCCCGCGCGTATGCTCTGCGTTTGCCAGTACTTTCCCTGCTGCATAGCCCAAGTGCATCACAAATTGTGGGGTGATAGGATAGTCCCCCACGCGACCACGCACACCATCCGTGCCAAAATATTTTCTACTCATACAACCTCTTCGCATCCAGAATTTTTACAAGTGCCAATTCTACCCGACCCAGCCCAATTAAACAGAAATCCCCTTGCGGTAAAGGCAGCAAGGGGATTTTGAAAGGAAATAGTCTTGGAATCAGGTCTGTCGGAAAGTCGCTTAGAGGGACGCTGATTAAATCCGTTTGCCCTGAGCCGTGAGCTTGTCGAATGGTCGAAGGGTGAGCGGATTTAATTATTTGATTTTATTGAATCTTCCATTCATGGTTCGACAGGCTCACCAAGAGCGGAAGATTTAATCAGTACCCCCTTAGGTGTTTTGCACCACAATTTTAGGGAAAACTGCACTGTGGTCTTGTGCCATGTCCGCAATTTTCACCGCGATGCGTCTGGCAATTTGTTTATACACTTTGGCGATATTACCCTCTGGATCCGCCACCACGGTGGGCTTGCCAGAGTCAGCTTGTTCGCGAATGCGAATATCCAGCGGCAACCCTCCTAAAAACTCGGTGTTGTAGTCTGCGCACATTTTAGCACCGCCCCCCGAACCAAAAATATGCTCTTCGTGACCACAGTTTGAGCAAATATGCGTACTCATGTTCTCTACAATACCAACGATCTTAATACCAACCTTCTCAAACATTTTCAATCCCTTGCGGGCATCCAGCAAGGCAATGTCTTGTGGGGTCGTTACAATCACCGCACCTGTGACAGGCACTTTTTGCGCCAAGGTCAGTTGAATATCGCCCGTTCCTGGTGGTAAATCGACCACCAAATAGTCTAAATTATCCCAGTGTGTTTGACGCAATAGCTGATCCAACGCTTGTGTCACCATTGGGCCACGCCAGATCATCGGTGCGTCATCGCCTTGTATCATGTAGCCGATCGACATAGATTGCAGGCCGTGATTGCTCATCGGCTCAATAGACTTGCCATCGCGTGATTTGGGTTGACCAGTAATACCCAGCATCGTCGGTTGGGAAGGGCCGTAAATATCTGCATCTAAAATCCCGACGCGCGCACCTTCTGCCGCCAATGCCAGTGCCAGATTCACCGCTGTGGTGGATTTGCCTACTCCGCCTTTACCCGATGCCACGGCGATAATGTTCTTTACCCCTGCGACCAATTCTACGCCGCGCTGTACGGCATGAGGAATCACTTTACTACTCACGTTGACGCTAACCTTTTCAACATCGGGTAGTGCAGCTTGCAAATCCGCGACGACCATCATCCGAATATCTTCCCAAACGCTTTGCGCGGGATAGCCGAGTAGTATGTCCAAACTGACATCATTCCCTGTAATCTTAATATTTTTAACCGATTTTCCTGATACAAAATCTTTATGTGTATTAGGGTCGATGAGTTGCGTTAAGGCACTTTTGACATCAGCTTCTGTAAAACTCATAGCGTGGACTCCGAAAAATAAGGTTGATGAACTTCTTTATGCGTGATTTTAAACTACTACCTTAGTGAAACAGTAGGCTTTTTATCTCTGAATCGATAATAAGGCCTCTCTTACAGCATGCAATACCGCCATGATAAAAGCAACCCGCATCGTTTTATTAGCACTTTGCGGTATCATCACGCACTTTCTGGCGTGTGCTAACGTGCTTAATGATTTTTCAAGGTTGAGGTTATGAGTCAATTGGGGTTTAAAGATATTCCGCCGTTGTTGTCGGCAAAGGGCAGCATCACGTTGCCAGGGTCTAAGAGCATTTCCAATCGAATGCTGCTGTTGGCGGCGTTGGCGCAGGGGACGACGCAGATTCGAGATGTATTGTTGTCGGATGATACGGCGCGAATGTTAGAGGCGTTGCAAACGCTGGGCGTGCAGGTGGTGCAGCGTGGCACGCACGCCTTTGACATCACGGGCTGCGGCGGGGTGTTTCCAGTCAAAAAAGCGGCGTTGTTTTTGGGCAATGCGGGTACGGCCTTTCGTCCCTTGACAGCCGTGTTGGCGTTGGCGGGCGGGGAATATCAGTTGTCGGGCGTGGCACGGATGCACGAGCGTCCCATTGGCGACTTGGTCAATGCGTTGCGAGCGTTGGGCGCGGAGATTGAATACACGGGGAATGAGGGGTTTCCGCCGCTGGCGATAAAATCACCCTCACCCCTAGCCAGCTTCGCTCCCCTCGCTGCGCTCTCCCCAGTGGGAGAGGGGGATGTTTTACCCTCACCCCCTCTCCCAGAGGGGGTGAGGGGCGTTAAGGTGCGTGGCGATGTGTCTAGTCAGTTTTTGACGGCGTTGTTGATGGCGTTGCCGTTGTTGAATCGTACGGTGCAGGTGGAGGTGGTGGGCGAGTTGATTTCCAAGCCGTATATTGACATCACCTTGACGATGATGGCGCGCTTTGGGGTGGTGGTGCAGCGGGAAGGCTGGCAACGTTTTACCGTCGCAGCGGGCAGTCGCTATATCTCGCCAGAGGTGATGTACGTCGAGGGCGATGCGTCATCGGCTTCGTATTTCTTGGCAGCGGGCGCAATCGGTGGCGGCGCGGTGCGGGTGGAAGGGGTAGGGCGCAACAGCATCCAAGGTGATGTGCGCTTTGCCGATGCGCTGGCGTTGATGGGCGCGCAGATTGAAATGGGTGACAACTGGATGTCGGCTGCTGCGCCTGCATCGGGTCGCTTGACGGCGATAGATTTGGATTGCAACCATATTCCCGATGCCGCCATGACCTTGGCGGTCGCGGCTTTATTTGCGGATGGTACGACCACTTTGCGCAATATCGCCAGTTGGCGCGTCAAGGAAACTGACCGTATCGCCGCCATGGCGACCGAATTGCGCAAAGTCGGCGCGACCGTGGAAGAAGGCGCGGACTATATTCACGTCACCCCGCCCGCTGTCACGTTTCACTTTTCACCTTTCACCGCGCACAGCGCGATTGATACCTATGACGATCACCGCATGGCGATGTGTTTTTCCTTGGCGGCGTTTGGGGCGGCGGGCATTCGGATTAACGATCCCAACTGCGTGGCAAAAACTTTCCCTGATTATTTTGAGCGATTCGCGCAAGTGGTTCAGTCTGTGCCTGTCATTGCGATTGATGGCCCTTCCGCGTCGGGCAAGGGCACCGTCTCGCAACGCGTAGCGGATCATCTGGGGTTTCATTACCTAGACAGTGGCGCGTTGTATCGCTTATTGGCGGCTGCCGCCATGCGGGATGGCATTGAATTATCAAATGAATCTGCTGTGGCTGGATTGGCAGGGGAATTAGATATTCGCTTTGAAGGCGAGCAAGTGTGGCTAGATGGCGTGCTGATGGGTGAGGACTGGCGGGGCGAAGACTGCGCTAAAGCTGCCTCACAAATCGCTGCTTTGCCGTTAGTACGCGCCGCATTGTTGGCGAAACAACAAGCCTTCCGTCGTGCCCCAGGCTTAGTCGCTGATGGTCGTGATATGGCTTCGGTGGTGTTCCCCGATGCGGTTTTGAAAATATTTTTAACGGCCAGTGCCCAAGCACGTGCAGAAAGACGCGATAAGCAGTTGAAAGCTAAAGGGATGAATGCTAATATCGCTGCCCTTTTGCAGGACATACAAGCGCGTGATGCGCGTGATATGCAGCGCAGTAGCGCGCCCTTGCAACAGGTGGCGGGTGCAACGCTGTTGGACACCACGAATATGGGTATCGAACAGGCGGTTGAATTTGTATTAACTCGTTATCATGTAAGCCCCGATCAATCCTGATTGGGAATTTTTTAACTAACCTCTGTGCAAACAGAATTTTTTAGGTGTATCCGATGAACGCAACCGTAGCAGCTGTACCCGAATTTGATATGGATAGTTTTGCAGCCATGTTTGAAGAAAGTTTGACCCGCAAAGAAATGCGCGCTGGCGAACTGATTACTGCACAAGTGGTACGTGTGGATCACAACGTAGTTGTGGTGAATGCTGGACTGAAGTCCGAAAGTTTAATCGCGATTGAGGAATTCCTCGACGCAAAAGGCGAATTAGAAGTCAAAGCAGGTGATTTCATCACCGTGGCGATTGAATCGTTGGAAAATGGCTATGGTGAAACCAAGCTGTCCCGTGAAAAAGCGAAGCGTCTGGCAGCATGGCATGATCTGGAAATCGCCATGGAAGAAGGCAGCATCGTTGAAGGTTTTGTAAGCGGTAAGGTTAAGGGCGGTTTGACTGCAATGGTCAATGGTATCCGTGCTTTCTTGCCTGGTTCTTTGGTGGATATTCGTCCTGTTAAGGATACGACGCCATACGAAAACAAGACCATGGAACTCAAGGTTATCAAGTTGGATCGTAAGCGTAACAACGTGGTGGTTTCTCGTCGTGCAGTGTTGGAAGCAACACAAGGTGCTGATCGTGAAGCAATCATGGAAAACCTGAAAGAAGGCGCAATCGTTAAGGGCGTGGTTAAAAACATCACTGACTACGGCGCATTCGTTGATTTGGGCGGTATCGACGGTCTGTTGCACATCACTGACTTGGCATGGCGTCGTGTTAAGCATCCTTCTGAAGTCCTTACCGTGGGCGAAGAAGTTGAAGCTAAGATCCTTAAATTCGATCAAGAAAAGAATCGTGTTTCCTTGGGCATCAAACAAATGGGCGATGATCCTTGGGGTGGGCTGGCACGTCGCTACCCACAAGGTACACGTTTGTTCGGTAAGGTAACTAACCTGACTGACTACGGCGCATTCGTGGAAATCGAACAAGGCATCGAAGGTCTGGTTCACGTTTCTGAAATGGATTGGACTAACAAAAACGTTCACCCATCTAAGGTTGTGAGCTTGGGCGATGAAGTTGAAGTCATGATCTTGGAAATCGACGAACAACGTCGTCGTATCTCCTTGGGCATGAAACAATGCAAATCGAATCCTTGGGACGACTTTGAAATCAACCACAAGAAGGGCGACAAAGTCCGTGGTCAAATCAAGTCCATCACTGACTTCGGCGTGTTCATCGGTTTGGATGGCGGTATCGACGGTCTGATCCACTTGTCCGACTTGTCTTGGAGCCAATCTGGCGAAGACATGGTTCGCAACTTCAAGAAGGGTGACGAAGTTGAAGCAGTGGTATTGGCAATCGACGTGGAACGTGAACGCATCTCCTTGGGCATCAAACAACTGGAAGGTGATCCATTCGGCGGTTTCGTTTCTACTAATGAAAAAGGCTCTGTGGTCACAGGCGTTGTGAAATCATTGGACGCTAAAGGTGCGGTTGTTCTGTTGGCTGGCGACATCGAAGCTTACTTGAAAGCATCTGAAGTATCTGTTGATCGCGTAGAAGACATCCGCTCGCATTTGAAAGAAGGCGATACCATCACTGCTGTTGTGATCAATGTGGATCGTAAGAATCGTGGCATCAACTTGTCGATCAAAGCTTTGAACAAAGCTGAAGAATCTGCAGCGATGCAAAAATTCTCCGCTGAAAACAATGGCAATGCGGGTACCACTAATCTGGGCGCATTGTTAAAAGCGAAGATGAATAGCAACAAAAACGAAGCCTAATATTGAAAGAAGCAGATGACGCGTTCTGATTTGATTACAAAGCTCACCGAGTTGCACCCGCAACTCCAAGCGAAGCAAGCTGAAGCCGCCGTGAAAGTGATACTGGATGGTTTGTCCCGAACACTTTCCGAAGGTGGACGCGTTGAAATTCGGGGTTTTGGCAGCTTTGGGCTGAACTATCGTCCACCACGTCAAGGGCGCAATCCCAAGACAGGCGATCAGGTCAAAGTCCCCGCCAAATACGTCCCGCACTTCAAAGCAGGCAAAGAGTTGCGTGAACGAGTAGGTGAAGCAAAGTCTTAAAGTAGTAGGATAACGAAAAGCGGCATATCGCAAGATATGCCGCTTTTTTATTGTCACTTACTTAAGGTTTTCTCGACAGCTCAAACGCGGCATCTACGCCGTATTCGGCTAATTTGGTTGATGCTTTTCAATAATACTTATCGACCGAAAATATCATTTATTTCCCTAATACAAAGTTTCGGAATACGAAGATTATTGATGTTGGTTTTGCTTAGTTTATCTAAGCAGTCCTCTGGAGTTGCTTCATTTGGAAAACTCACCTTGTCATAAACCGCTAATGCGGTGACACGAGAAAATCCCACGGAAATTAGATTTAGTGCGATGCGGTCAGATGCACCGCATTCCAAATAGATGTGAAAAGGCTCAATTGTTTCTGCCGCTTTGTCTTCACCGCGCTCACGGAGAATATGAGCCAGAATACTGGTGTAGGCGATGAATTGTTTAACTAAGAGGAAACGAACAATACTTTCAATATTGCCCAATGTATCTCGAATAACGTTCGGCACACTTATTTCTTTTTGAGAATGTTCTTGGGCGTATTGAATAGATTCTGAAAGTATTTGTTTGAGAACCACGTTATGAATCCATTTACTTGCTAATAGTGCATAAAACTCATGAGTCTTGTTTTCAACATCTGTTCCTGCTAATTTATTTTGCAGAACATGGATTATTTTTTTCATTACATCGTAGTAGCCTATCTTATTTGGGTGAAGTGGCAAAAACTCAGTAATGTTTCCCTGTTCTCTCAAAAAATCATAAAGTGCCTGCAAGCGATCAGGGCGAATTGCACGATTAGTATCTAAAATTTCTGCTGGAAGCGAAATAGGAATGCTCTGACATTTTTGAGCGGTTAATTCCAACTGGCTTGCATTTTCTGTTGTTTTAAACTCAGATTCAGCAATACTCCTATCAACCACAACAAAATCACTGTACAACTTACCGAAAGCAGCCTCAGCTAAATCGACCTCTTTGGTGTCAGCTTCGTTATCCAGCATTCGTTGAATGGCCGTGCCCGCATCTGCCATCACCTCGCCCATAGCGGAGTGAATTTCTTGGAGTTTTTCACCTTGATAACATTGATCCTCCCAGTCTGAGGGGCGAACACACCAGACGTTTCCATGAAATTCACTCAACAAACGTCCCGCTCTGCCCGCTAGGTTTAAGAAGTCCCTTCTTTGCATGGGTTTGTCGATCCCTTTTTTGGGCTTCTCGATAATGATGTGACGAGCAGGCAGGTTGACTCCCTGTAAAAGCGTGCTTGTACAGCATACATATTTGATCACGCCTTCCTTAAATAAGTCCTCAACTCTTGCCCGAACAATTGCAGGCATTTTTCCATAATGAAAAGCAACTCGATAAGGCAAGGTTTGAATAAGTGGGTAATCTGGATGAATCTCTTCGCGTAGAAACTCTATAAATTCGAGAAGTTTTGGATCATTTGATGACACAAACTTTTTTAGTTTCAATTGATCAACCATTGCATTTGCTTGATTTTCGGTATAGGTAGCTCCATTTGCAAAAAGAATAGTCGATTCATCATCGTGCGTAATTGCAACGGCTAGAGCTGCGCGTTGCACAAAGATGAGTTCACGCAAAGGAAAATCAAGCTCATAGACTCCAATATCAAGGCGTTCATTTTGAAGTATCACTTCAAATTTAGCTCTGTTCGATTTTCGATATACTTCTGAAACCAAAATAAGATTTTGGGATACAGGTGAAATAAGCTCTATAATTGGCTTCCCACCTCTCGAACGACCAAACAGATTCAATAGATACTCAGGGTTTTTAATGAGCGGGCTGGCAAAGTGCACATCCATCAAAGGGAAACGCCGAATTGCAGCTTCAACGGCACTTTGCAGAATAATGCCTCTTGCGCCGTCTTGTATGTTTTGAGCTTCATCAACCACCAGCGTGTTGATCCAAGGCTTTCCTTGTGGCGAATGCAGCAAGCTCATTAAACGTTCTTGCGTCAGCACATAAACAGCCCCTTGTTGAGCCTTCTCTTTCTCTATTGGAAAAGGAACCGTTCTGACGGGCACGTTTTCCATTTTGGCGGTGCGTAACTCTTTTCGGAACTTGTTGGCAACCTCCCTTATCAGGGCTCTCGTCGGTACAAGATAAACAACACAAGTGCCTTGTTTGGCTTTTAATCGCCGCACCAAATCCATGCCCATGACAAACGATTTTCCTGCCGAAGTTGGCGCGGATACACTCACGGAAGCGGTGCAATCTAAAGTCTCAAATAACTCAAACTGAAAGTTAGTCAGTGCAATATCTTGACCGTCAATGCCTTGAACGGAGTTTTCTGTTTCTCGTGACATCCTTTCTAGTGCTAAACGGATTGGTGCAATGGGTGCGGTATTTGGATTTGTTGTATATCGTTTTCGTAATAAGCTACGCCCTGGAAAATTGCCTATTCGGGACAATATAACGTCAGCTATCGCAACTATTGATTCGGCCAGGTGAAGTTTGAAGTTTTTATGCGGCATATTTTACGTGAATATCCTGAAAGTAGCTTTTGACTCGTTCGGGAGTTTGTTCCAATTTCTGCATGTGATCGGTCGCGGC
>JAQTYN010000017.1 GCA_028688275.1 Gallionella sp.
CAAAACCGCCGGGCCGGGCCTTGACGTTTAGGCATCAAGGTCTCGGCACCGCAGATGCAGCACGTGACCCAGATCTTAGTGGCTGTTAGCCGCGAGGATGGCTTGGTCGGCATGCTTCGCTTCCTGCTTGGTCATGAGTCGCCAGAGAAGGGGTTCAGGCACCTTTAGATCTTGTGCTAAGATATGGAACTGAATCTCACCGCCTGGATTCATCCCCAACCGCCATGCTTTTTTGATGACCTCGGTCACGTCGTCGGCTTCGCCGATCAGCACCCCGAGAAACTGCCCGCCCTTAGGGCGTGAAGCGTCGGCGAAGGACAGCCAGTAGAAGGTCATACCCGGTGCCTCTCGCCGTCGATCGGCTTGTCGATCTCGACCAAACGGCATGGGACTGCTAGGCGTTTTACTTGAGGGTCGGCCATACGTGAAGCGCTGGCTTCATCCAAATGTATTGCGTGGTTTATGATGTAAATGCTGTCGTACACATTCACCCACACGACCTGGTCAATTCGCTCGGGTTCGGGGGGCATGAGGTCGGCAGAACCGTTAGTGGAAAATGTCATACAATCTCCTTCCAGCGTCCACGATTTAACGTATCCGTCGTCAGTTCGCCCATGCACCGGAAAATCCCCAGGCGCATCCACGCAATAAATCAGCGCATTCCGACCATCGCGCGTTTTGTAGGTTTTGCCGGGCTCGAATATTGTGGTCATAGGATTAAACTCCAGATAGGGTGCCAATACAGGTAGATCACAGCCGACGCCAAGGCCCCAGCAAGCGTTATCAAACAAGCCAGGATCAGACCAGTCGCTGCGGCCAAGTCGTCGTCATCGTCGTCGACCGGATCCTCCATTTAACCGAGATCCTTGAGGCGGATAAACGCCTGCGCAAACCCGGGTGTTTTGAGTCGAGGCCAGATCTCAAGGACCAGCTCAATATCCTCGGCCGTTGCGCCGCGGGCTTTCAGGGTTTGGATGATCTCCCCCTCGGGCCGGTCCAGTCGAAGGGCCAAGAACCCAGCCGGCACATCAACCCCGAGAGGGTGAACCTCAATCGCCATCGCGCCCGTCACCGGGCACAGATCGTACATCGACCGATGGTTCAACCGGACCTCCGCCGGCCCGTCGCTGAGCTGCGCGGCGATCACGTATCGGAAGACCCCGAAGGTGCGGGAGACATGCACGGTGGTCAAAACGCAATGCTCAACCTTCAGCACCTCAAGCTCAGTCAGCCCTCGGGCCTTCAGGTGAGCTAAAAATGCTTCATAGGCTGGGATCATGGAAGATTGGTTGAAGTCCAGCTCCACGGTCACCGCACCCGTCGGCACCTCCGCCAGAGTCGGGTGGACGGTTAGGTCGATGTTCATCTTGAAGTCTCCTTGGTTACGTTAGCATCCTAACATGGATCTAAGCATTTGTAAACAGTTAATTTAATAGCGGGCCACGGTCCCGAACTTGGCCATGTAGGTCTTGGCCTCCTCCTTCGTCGCTGTCAACCACCGCGTCGGGTTTTGAATGATCGCGTACCGGCCAAAGCCGCCGGGCCCTCCGATCGGCTCCCCGTTCGCCACGCGCTGGATCCCGAGCTGCGTCAGATACATCCCCACCGCCCGGACCGTGACGGGGCGAGCCAGCTGCCCGGCTTGAAGCTGATACATGGCAGCGAGCTCCCCGGCCGTGAACAGATCCCGCTTTACATCGGCTCCAACGCTGGCCAGCACCTCCTGCGGATACTGCACCAGATCCGTAAGCCACAACGCCGGGTCCGGCTTCGCGGACACCGCCATCGTCGTCTTGCCCTTCGTCTCCAGCGCCCGGCCGGTGGGGTTGAACTTGCTGACGTCATACTGCAGCAGATAGTCGAACAGGGCCGCAGGGCCAGGGCCGTTCAACCACGCGTCGTAGGCCTCATAAAACTCCTTACTCAGAGGTCCTACCGAGATCTCGTGGACAAAGAATCGTCGGTCGTTATCCTCCAGATAAAACGCATCGCCGTGGTTCGTCGTCCAAAGGTAGTTAATGCAATCCCGAAGCTCATACGGCTGCTGAAACTTTTTATTCACCGTCACTGTCCGCTGCGTGATCAGCTTCTTCAACATATCCAAGTCCCGACGTTTATCCGTCCCGCTGACGTCATCACCCATCACGAACTGAGTGTTCGCCGCCCAGCTGTTGAACCCGGTCTCCAGATCCGTCTGCGCCAGCTCCTTGAAGTTGGCCCCGTAGATCCGGCCCAGGGTGTAACCAATTAGCGACTTGCCCACGCCCTGGTAGAGGCTATAAAGCACCGCGCTCGTGAACAGCTTGGTGCCCGGGTACTGCAGCGGATAGGCACACCAGGAGATGAACCAATCCAGCTCGGCCTTGGGAGACCCGTGAAACAGGTGGTTCAGCAGATCCAAGAACGGTTGCACGTCGCCCTTGGCCGGCTCGACGCCCCAGCCCGGCCAGAGATTATAGAGCGGCGGCACGCCAGGCGCATCGTTGATCAGCTCAAACCGAGGCGCGGTCGGGTCATACGTGGGGCCGGCGATCACTGTATGCATCGGCCAGGAGGCCCAGAGCTTCCCAATGGGGGTGAGGATCCGCTTCAACGCCCCGTCCTTCTGGCGGGCCAGGATCGGCACCTGCTGGAGGCCGAGGGTGGTGTGGAAGGTAGGTTCCCGGACCAGCATCTGAGATCCTCGCACCCAGAACCCGCTTAAGGTGATGTCATGCAGGTACTTTTCATTGTACTCAAGCAACCGTTCGACCAGCCCGTACGGCAGACTCTGTTGAAGCAGATCTTGCAGAAACCCCGGGCCGTGGTCCACCAACACGTCATCAAGCCCCATTTTCTTGTCGTTCTCGCCGGTGGGGATCTCGACGATGTAGCAGATGGCCCCTCGGCTGGACAGAGCGTCGATCAGGCCGAACAGGGCGTGCTGCACGTTTGCGTTCGTGGCCAGGTCCGAATCGAAGGCTAGGTAGACATAACGACGGAGCCAATTTACCTCCTCCAGCTCGGGCAGCAACGTGGACCCGTTGAACGTGCTGCCAAAGCTCGACACACCGCCGAGGCCGATGGTCGGAAACCCCTCCTTGCTGGCCTTGGCCGCTTTGAGCTCCCCCTCGGTGATGATGATCGGTTGGCCTGAGTCGGCCATCAGATCAGGCCAGTTCACGTTGCCAGGAAAATAGGCACACGGGTGGGTGCGGGACGGCTGCCAGTACTTAGGCAGCTTATCGGCTGCCGCGGGCTCGATCAACCGCCGAAGTCGAAAGAAGGGTGGGTGCCCTCGGTACCCGGTGAGGTAGCCGCCGGTGGGGCGGAGGTACGCGAAGCGGAGAGACGGGAGCGCTTGGCCGCCGGCCGCCTCGGCCTCTTGCGCCGTCAGGAAGGTGATCTCTAAGGTAGCTGCATCCTCCAAGGTAAGACCAGACGTTTCGAGCTTAGCAGCCGCGAGCTCAATAAGAGGGGGCGGCGGGGGCGCGAAGGAGAGGATGCTCATTTAAGCTTCCTGGCAGCGGCTCGACTAAGCCAACGGTTGGCATCACGCTCTTCACAACCCATAGCCGTCAAAATTACTTTAGCTTGGTCGATCCAGTTATGACCTTCAAGGACTGGCTCAGAGGTTTGCTCGAGGGCAAACCGAGGTTGGATCCCGACGCAGCTTTCAGGAAGTGGAATATCTGGCGGCCAAAACATCATCAAAGATCTAGGCGTCGTTTTATTCATGCTGATAGCCACTCGAATAGTAGAGGCTTTGGCTTTAGTTAACCGTTGGACAACTTCAAACCCGTAGAGAGGAAAGGCTAGACGGTGGCTATCAAGCCGAAGTCGAATCACCGATTTTGTGACAATTAATCCCCGGCCTCGGCAAACCATGGGCTCAGGAAACATAGTTCGCCATAGTACTTGAAGGTCGCTGATCGTAATGTAGTCGCTTGGCGGCGAAAACAGCATCTCGTCAAAATGAGCAAGGCGCGCGCGGGCCTCGCGGGGAAGGTACGTTGACTCTAACATAAACTGCTAACTCCCAGGTATCGTCGACGGATCGTAGAGTACCACGCCGTTAAAAATCTGTAAACAGATTAAATCTAATTACTCCGTAGTTGGTCGGGGAAAAGATGGTCGACGAGCAGCCACGCGGAAAAACGCGGCATTCGCGCCAGGCCCCTCGCGATTCTTCGACTGATGATGACGGAACCGTATTCCCCTTTAAAAAATTATATATTCTTTTTCTTATCCAATTATTTTTCTTATATTCTAAGGGAAATACCCCGTGAGGATCAGCAGTCAGAAAATGACTTCTTAGAGCGGAAAAACGCTTCGCGTTTGTTCCCCCGCACTTGGGTCTGGGGCTCGGGATTCTAGCGACTCGCGGACCCAAGCCCCAAGCCCCATGCTCTAAGCTCTCCCAACTCACTTTAACTTCAAAACTTCAGCTGCTCCCCCGCTCATCGGCTGAAACAAACGCACCGAGCTCCCCGCACTCTGCCCTCGCATCGCGTGAGTCGGGTCCACGTTGGTATTCAACTTCGGTGCATCTTTCGGCACAACTCCGTTCTTAGCGTAGTAGGCATCCACCGTGCTCTTGTCCAGAAACACGACGTAGCCTGACGCTAAGCTCACGATGGCTGGCTTCAGCCCGCGGACCCACCCGTAGCAAAAGTCATTGAGCCCCTTGGTGTCGACCCCGGCATGCTCCCGCTTATAGTCCCGCCGCGCTTTGATCGCCATCCGCGAGACGGTCGAAGCCAGCCACTCCACCACCGGCAGGATGCTTGAAGCACAGACGATGTTGTAGTGCATCCACCCGCCTGAGCCTTTAGGTGCTGGCTTTGCGAGGATGCTACAGCCGAAGGCTTCGCTCAATGCTAGGAACAGCGCGGCCTCCCACGAATGCTGCTTGGTGCTTGACACCTGACTCTTGATCCTCAACTCCTCCAACCGGATGAGCTTGAGGTCCGTCTCGGTGATCTGATACTTCGCCATGAGCCGCTTGGCGGCCTCCATGGCGGCAGCCTTCTCGCCCTCGGAGGCGGCTCCAGCCGCTAGGGCTAGGCACTTCTCCAGTTTCTCAACCAGCTTGGGGTCTAATTTGTCCACGGTTCGATCCTGAGTTGGCCTGTGGCCACGTTTGGGTTAAGGGAGGTGTCTCCCTAGGCCCAGATCCACGGATGGACCTGGGCCGCGTTGGGACGCGTCTACCGAGTGTGGTCCAGCGCGTAATCCTCCTCATGGGTCGTCAAAGCCCGCCAGAAGGGCTTCACTCGGCCACGCTTGTCCTGCACGTAGATTCCCACAATCTCGACTGCGCGGTAACCGTAGCTGCCATGCTCCTCGACTTCGATGAAGATCGGAAGCCCGTTGGGAAGCTCGGTCTTGGTGCAGGAAGCTGGGAGCTGCATGATTAGCCTCCTTTGAGGGAGGTAATGAGGGCCAAGGCCCAGGCCCGGGCCTCACTGTACCGATGAAACACGCGGCTTCGGACCGGCTCAAGGCCGTGAAAGACGGTCGCTTGGTACCCGGAGCTGCGCGTCCGGATCTCATAGGGAATGTGAGTCATTGGGTCAGGTCCTTCCTGAGCCTCTAGGCGGAATTGCCTAGGGGTTTAGAAAAGACCCTTTGCGGGGTCTTGAGGCTTTAGGCGGTCTTCGACTTCCGCGCCATGTCCGAGCGGTTCCATGCCGGGTAGTACTTCTTGGAGTCATCGAGGTTGAACTCGGTCTGGATCAAGGTCCAGATCTCCGCGTTCGGGAGACCTTGAAGGATCAGCTCCCGGCAGCGGCCTGAGACACCCCGACCCTTCCCGCTCGCCGGGACCTTGGGGGCAGCCGCCACATACCGCGCGATCCCCTTGAGCTTGGTCTCGAACTTCTTGATCGGCTTCACGCCAGGGAGCTCGTTGTAGGCTGCGGTGAGCTCAGCGATAGTCATCTTGGTGAGTTGGTCGGTGGTGAACATTGGAAAGGTTCCTTATGGGTTGTTGATAAGAGTAGTATAGCATGGGTCAAGGTATTTGTAAACACTTATTTTCAGTTTCGTGGTCTTTTTTCAAGCTCTTGTGAGTAGTGACAAAGGCTTGAAAGAAGACCCCCGAGGGGGTCTTGAAGCTTTATGAGACCCTCTGGATCTTCCAGACGGTATAGTCATCGGTATGCTCATCGTCGATCAAGGACCATACAAGGCCGCCCTCTTCCTCCTCAAACGGAAGCTTGGTGTAGTCTGGGAGTTCGTCGATAGCATCGAAGTCATCCCACCAACTCCAATCATTTGCGACGCAGCGTTTGGCTGCCTCGAGCGTGGGAAAGAGAAGCGGTGAAATGTTCAACGAGAAGATGTCGTGGTAATTTCGGCGCGTGGATGCTACTACGTACATAACTCAGGTCCTCCATGAGCCTCACGCGGAATTGCGTGGGGTTTTGTAGAAGACGGACAAAATCGTTCGTCGTTGTGATGATATTAGTATATCGCAAATCATCGATTTTGTAAATAATCATTTACGCATAGCAGGTGCTTATTTTGGGTATAGCTAATTGTTGGGAGATACGGTCGAAGATCTAATCGAATGTGTAGTGAATAAATAACTCGGAATTGTAGAAAGTGAATTATTAAACGAATTGCGCGGTGAGTTGTTGGAAAATATGTCTGGATATATGTTGATGAATTGTTGGACGAATTGCGTAATGAATATGCGTCAACAATGTTTTCCGTATATGTGTCAACAATGTTCGTCTATATGTTGATGATATGTTCGTCTATATGTTGATGATATGTTGATGAATATATGTATGATATGTTCGTATATATGTTGATGAATATATGTATGATATGTTCGTATATATGTTGATGAATATATGTATGATATGTTCTCAACATTATGTTCAACATATTTTACAACAATGTTTGACGAATTGTTCGATGAATTGTTGACAACAATGTTGAGAACATTGTTCCGAAATGTAGTCGATGAATTGTTCGGAGTACGGTTCGACGAATGTTTGTCGCTACATTTCGGAAATGTAGTGATACAAAGCCGTGAATATTTGGAAACTATTCGTCCGATCG
This sequence comes from Gallionella sp., assembly GCA_028688275.1. GTDB lineage: Bacteria > Pseudomonadota > Gammaproteobacteria > Burkholderiales > Gallionellaceae > Gallionella. The sequence goes on from JAQTYN010000017.1 coordinate 7,054, forward strand.
AAGCTCGCGGCCCCTCTCATGCCTCCCACACTAAATCTGCCGGTTTCCTTTGTGAGAGTTTCTTAATTTACCCGGGGCCAAAAATTCAACTTAAAATAACTGTTTACAAACTCCCTCATTCATGGTGCTTTGCTCTTATCGCAACCAAGGAGCCACCATGAGTAAATCAAAAATCGCCAAAATCATCTCCACCCTCGGGGAGCTTACAGCTCAGATCCAGGAGCTTCGCGACGTGGAACAAGATAAATTCGACGACAAATCTGAACGCTGGCAGGAAGGCGAAAAGGGCGAGGAGGCGCAGGCCAAGATCGACACGCTTAACGAAGCTGCCGACAGCCTAGAGACAACCGCTAACGAACTTAACGACTTAGTGTAGGAGTAAGCTTATGGAAGACCGCGTATTCCGCATTCGTGAAAACGGCGTCGAGGTCTGGAAGATCCGCGTCGACGACCGCATCCTCGGCGATTGGTCGCAACGCGGCCCCGCGGAGGCCGGCCTCCAAGTTGAGCAGCGCCGAGCGGCAGCTCGCAAAGCCAAACAACTGGAGCAAAACTGAGCCATGCCCAAACCCACGTACCAAGACCAGGTCGCCGAGTTCCTCGGCGCTTTTGGGTTCACACCGACCCTCGCGCCAGCGGAGCTTCTCATTGTCGACGATGTGCTCCAGGACCGGCCGACGGCCCCTCCCAGGGACGCCGCGATCGCTGTGGCCCACACTCGGATCGATTACTTCAACTCGGTGCGCAGATCCCGCACCTAACCTTTTTCGCAATGAGTTGTTTACAGCCCATGATCACCTATGGTACAGTCCCGGCTATCATAGGCTTTGACGAGCAGGCTGGGACGACCTCTGGGCATCTACTGTTGGTGTAAGCCCCGAGCACCCCATCACCGGGCGGTCGGGCCTACGCTGACAAGCTAGGAGCCACATGTCGGTAGCCATCCGCCCAGACCCACCCGCCGAGTCGCGGTTTCCTGACCGTCCTTGGTACGTGGTCGAGACCGCGCCCCAGATGCAAAGTCTCATGGTTCGGATGCTCCGAAAGCACGCCATCGAGTTTCATCAATTTTTGATGGCCGACAGCACCGAGATTTTTCCTCGGTATATCTTCGTCCAGCTAGCCCTGACTGCCGAGACCTACCACCATGTCAGCGAGCTGCCCGGGTTCCTCCGGTTCCTTGGGCTGGATAATCATCACCCCTCTCCATTACGGCCTGGCGTTATGGCTCAGCTGAAGCTGGATATCTGGGGAACCTTGAACCCCCGCCAAGCCAAGGTCCGATACACCCCCGGCGAGTGGCTTCGAATCAAGGCCGGCTCCTTCAAAGGCCACAAAGGCCAGTGCGTTCGATATGACCTTCGCCGGAACCGAGTTGAGCTTCTCATGTCGCTCCTCGGCCGCCCCACTCAAATTAAGCTGGCAGGCACTGATGTCGAAGCAGCTTAAAACCAAGCCTGATGACCTTGTCACCTCGCCCCTGGGTGATCAAGCCAGCCCGGCGACCCTCGGCCGTCCTAAGCCGATGTCGCTGGGCGAGGCTCGACGAAACTTCGCCATTCCGCGCTACCTCTTGTCCGACGGCAAGATCACCCCGCTTGAGGTGATGGTTGAGGTCATGCGTCTGCACTACGCCGCTCAGGATTTTGAGAAGGCGGTCGCGGTGGCCGAGAAGGCCGCGCCTTATATGCATCCCAAGCTGGCGGCGATCCAGACCAGCGTCGCGTTCAATGCGGATGAAGCTGACATTCACGCGCCCTCGCTCGTGATCAAGTTTACCAACGGCGTGCAACCTCCTCCCGTGATTGATCAGGCCGATGGCGAGAACTAATGTCGTCGACCTTCCGGCGGCGTATCAATTTCTCTTTGAGGACGCCCGCTACAAGGTCGGTCACTCCGGCCGCGGGGCCGCGAAGTCTTGGAGCTACGCCTTCGCCCTGATCGCGATGGCCCACGTCAAGCCGCTTAAGATCCTGTGCACCCGCCAGTACCAGACGAGCATCCAGGACTCGGTTCACGCCATCTTGAAGAACCGCATCTCGGACCTTAAGCTGGACAAGTGGTTCACGATCCAGGAACGGACGATCTACGGTCACAACGGCAGCCAGTTCATCTTCAAGGGGCTGAGCCACAACGTCCAAGAGATCAAGTCCTTGGAAGGGGTGGATATCTGCTGGGTGGAGGAGGCTCAGCTGGTCTCCGAGCAGAGCTGGCGGATTCTGATGCCAACCATTCGCAAGAAGGGGTCTCAGGTCTGGATCTCGCTCAACCCAGAGAAGATCGACGACCCGACATGTCAGCTGTTCATTGAGCATCCGCCGACGCGATGCATCACAAAGAAGCTTAGCTGGCGAGATAATCCGTGGTTCAACGAGGAGTTGGACTATGAGCGTCAGACCATGCAGGAGCGAGACTACGATGCGTACCTTCATGTATGGGAAGGCGAGTATATCAAAAACACCAAGGCTGCCATCTTTGATGGCAAGGTCGAGGTCAGCAACTTTGAAGCCAAGTACGGCACCCAATTCTACTACGGGGTCGATTGGGGCTTCTCGCGAGATCCGACGGTCATGCTTCGGTGCTACGTCGAAGATGAGACACTGTTTGTGGACTACGAGGCGGTGGGTCGACAGACGGACAACGATGAGTTGCCTCAGCTCTTCGACAACGTCCCCGGCTCTCGGTTCGGGCAGATCCGAGCGGATAGCGCCCGGCCCGAGACGATCAGCCACCTTGTAAGGCGCGGCTACAATATCAAAGGAGCCAAGAAGTGGCAGGGCTCCGTCGAGGACGGGATCGCCCACCTCCGCGGGTATCGAAAGATCGTGGTCCATGAGCGGTGCCATAACCTCCGGCAGGAGGCGAGGCTCTACAGCTACAAGGTCGATGAGAAGACCGGCGACATTTTAACGACCATCAAGGATGCTCACAACCATAGCTGGGACGCCTTGCGCTACGCGCTGGACGACCGGATCAAGGGGAAGAGCGACCTTGGGCTTTGGAAGCGACTAGGGTCCCCCTCGATGATGGCGGCTCGGGGCAAGCGAGTTTGAAGGTAGGGTGATGAAGACTAACGACTCGTTCATAAACTTTCTCTCGCGCCTGGGTTACGGCGCTGACAACCAGTTCTCCCAGGGCGGGTACTCGTTCACCCCGATCAGTCGCCTGCGGACGCAGATGGACTTCGCGTACCGGTCCTCGTGGCTGGTGCGACGGGCAGTGGACACTGTGGCCAACGATATGACCCGAGAGGGCATCGAGTTTAAGGCCACGATCCCGCCCGAGAAGATCGACAAGTTGATGCGTCGGATCACGTATCTCGGCCTCATGCAGAGCCTCGGGTCCGTGATTAAGTGGGCGAGACTCTACGGCGGCGCGATCGGCGTCATCATGATCAAAGACCAGGATCCCAGCACGCCCCTTCGGCTGGAGACCATCAAGAAAGGTCAGTTCCTCGGGGTGGCGCCGATCGATCGCTGGATGGTGACGCCGTCGCTTCAAGACCTGGTGGATGAGCCCGGCCCCGAGATCGGGGTGCCGAAGTTTAACACCATCATCGGCTCCTCACCGGTCATGCCCACCCAGCGGGTGCATCACTCGCGGTGCATTCGTGTGTTGGGGGACTCCCTGCCGTACTGGCAAGCGCAGGCCGAGAACTACTGGGGCTTGTCGGTCCTGGAGCCCATGTGGGATCGGTTGCTGGCGTATGACTCCACCACCCTCGGGGCTGCGCAGCTGGTCTTCAAGGCGCATCTTCGGACGATGAAAATCGAAGGCTTTCGTAATATCTTAGCCGAGGGCGGCGAGATCTTGGAAGCTGTGCTTCAGAACATCCAGATGATCCGGCTCAATCAGTCCAATGAGGGCATGAGCGTCATCGACACGGCGGACTCGCTGGACGCCACGGCCTATGCCTTTGGCGGCTTGGCGGATGTGATGCATCAGATGTCGGAGCAGATCTCCGGCGCGTTGGCGATCCCGTTGGTGAAGCTATTTGGTCAGTCGCCATCGGGGTTGAACTCCAACGGTGATAACGACATTCGAAACTACTACGACCATGTTCGCGGCGAGCAGGAAGCTAAGCTTCGGTTCGGCATGATGAAGCTGGTCTCGGTGCTTTATATCTCTGAGTTCGGTGAGATGCCGAACGATGATTTTGACTATGATTTTGTCCCGCTCTGGCAGCTGCAACCAGCCGAGAAGGCGACGGTGGCCTCGACCCGGACCACCACGGTCATCGCAGCTTATGACGCTGGGTTGGTGACGAAGGCTACGGCGCTGCGTGAGCTGCATCAGATGAGTGAAGAGACCGCGGTCTGGTCGAACATCTCGGTGGACGAGGTAAAGGCAGCTGAGGATGAAGCGCCGGATGGCCGTGAGGCCCTCGAGGATCCAGCCTTGGAGCTGCCGGCTCGAAAGGCCGGGCAGCCGGTCAAGGACCAGCGGTTAATGCCGATGCTGGAGTTTCAAGGGCTGCCGATCGTGATCGAGACTTTTAAGGGCCACGCTCGAAGCGGCGGTTTCTTAGGGGCTGACTACGGCTACTTCCAGCGGACCGTCGGCGAGGACGGGGATCAGGTCGATGTGTTTGTAGGGCCTGACCTTGAGTCCCCCAAGGTCTTCAAGCTGGATCAGGTCCATTTGGACGGGAGCTTGGATGAGCATAAGATCCTGGTGGGCTTTCAAACTTTGGGTGAGGCCCTGGCAGCTTACGAAGCGTCGTATGGGCCGGACGCGACGGTAATGGCCGGAGCTGTCGCGCTGATGACGGTGCCGGGCCTTAAGGCCTGGTTGAAGGAACGGACGCTCCCGACGTTGCGCGCTGTAAAATGAATAGGTCGGAGCTTCGCGCTAGCAAGGAGCAGGCCTTTCGCCGGGCTCGGCGGGCGGAGTCGACGTTTACGGCTCAGATGAGAGGGATTGGTCGCCAGATCGGCGTGATCATCCAATCCTTCGGGGCCCCGTCGATGGAGACGGAGCATCAGGTCCGAGGGGCGCTGAGTCGATATCAGCGGATGCTGGAGCCCTACGCTCACGCGATTGCGGGGCGGTTGGTGACGGAGCTGGACCGCCGAGACCGAGCAGCGTGGCGGATCTACGGGCAGCAGCTAAGCGCTGGGTTGAAGCGAGAGATTCAGACAGCGCCGCTTAAGGAGACGCTGCGGAAGCTGCAGGCTGAACGGGTCGCTGTGATTTTGAGCCTGCCGGAGACCGAAGCGGCCCGGGTGCAGCGGGAAGCGATGGCCAACTTCACTGAGAGTAAGCGGGCCGGCTCGCTGAAGCGCGAGATCATGGGACAGACCGGCCTTAGTGAGCGGCACGCGATGCTGATTGCTCGGACGGAGACAAGTGCGGCCTCGAGTATGTTGACGCAGGCTCGGTCGCAGTTGATTGGCAGCGAGGGCTATATCTGGCGGACGGCCGAAGACGAGGGGGTTCGGTTGACGCACTCCTTGATGGAAGGCCGGTTTGTCCGATGGGATCAACCGCCAAAGCTTCAAGGGATGGTCGGCCACGCCGGGTGCTTTCCGAATTGTTTTTTAGGTTCTACACCAGTAGATTTAAGTTACGGCTTAAAACATTTGCTTCGAGTACCGTATCAGGGTCGTGGTATAGTTTTGAAGGTTGGTGGCGCGACCATTTCGCTTACACCGAATCACCCCATGTGGACAACTCATGGCTGGATAGCCGCTCAGGATCTTAAGGTAGGCGACTATATCGTCCAGACAGTGCGGAAGAACATCTCGGCTATACAATTGGATAAACCAAAGCGTCTCCCCACGTTCGATGAGCTTTTTGCTTCTAAGTGTTTTGAAAAACGAGTCGGGAGCTCCAGCCTTGAGTTTAACTTCTACGGCGATGTGCCCAACGGTCAAGTCGATCAAATATTCCCCACTCATGCGTTGTTGGATTGGCTGAAGGCCGGCCAATTTAAGGTTGCTGACGATCTCTCGTTCGCCAAAACCAACGGCGGGATTTTGACTATCGCAGCTTTTGGACGACAGCATCAAGTTAGCGTTTCGAACATCTCTAGCAGCGCGCAAGATTTTTTGCCGACCGCTAAGCCCGATATTGGCCATTCGCTGACGGGTAGCTTCGCCGCGGTCGCGGGGCTGGATTCCGCTGTCAAGCAAGATTTGACGTACTACAACTCGGCCAAGGCCATGCTTAATGGCCAAAGCTTGCTCGCTGGTGCCGGCGATATAATCGGAGATGAGTTGTGTACGCTTCTTCCCGTCGAAGGCGTTAGCCATCGTTATTTTGCTCAAACCCACGTCTACACCCTCGAAACAATGACAGGGTATTATACAGTGGCAGAAAACGGTTGTACAACTAAAAATTGCCGATGCTATCCGGAGCCGGTGATTCCGACCAAGTTTTTGAGGTGATGAAGGTGCTGACGCAGGATAAGAACGTCTTTCACACGGTGGAGCAGCTCGGGTTGAAGCAGTCGCTTACCCCAGAAGGCTATTTGCTGTGCCAGGACGTGCCCATCAGCCGGATAGGCACCATGATCTATGGTACCTTTGAGTTGCCAGGGATCGAGGGCAACCTGGATGGGACGATCCAAGTGCTTCGGGATGAGGAGACCGTCTTCGACCCCGTGTCGATTGCCTCGTTTGAAGGCAAGTCGGTGTCGATTGATCATCCACCGGAGGCGATCTCGCCAGCGACGTGGAAGGACCTAACGGTCGGCACCTCGATGAACTATCGTCGGGGTACCGGTGAGCATAAGGACCATCTGGTTGCTGACCTACTGATCACGGACCAGGCTGCCATCGACCTGGTGCGGACGAAGAAGATGGAGGTTTCGGCTGGGTACGACGCTGATTATGAGCAGATCCGACCCGGTGTTGCGCGCCAGACTAACATACGGGGAAACCACGTGGCGCTTGTGCCTAAAGGCCGTTGTGGCCCCACCTGTTCAATTGGAGACAAAATCATGACGAAACTTGCCGATCGGATCTGGAACGCTTTTCGGACGCGCGATGCAGCGGAGCTCGAGAGCGCGTTGAAGGACGCGGAACCGGGCCCTGGTGTGGATCCGGGTAAGAACGACGTCCACATCCACCTGTCGGATCCGAAGTTGACCGGGGTCAACCCGACCGACGATGCCAAGAAGTGGGAAGATGTCAAAAATTGGCGCGACTCCCACGACGCTCGGATGGGCAAGATCGAGGACGCGGTCAAGACGATGGCCGAGTCCACCGATAAGCTGAAGTCCACGTTCGACGCCGTCATGGAGAAGATAAAGGGCAAGGACGAAGCGTCGGTCGAGGGGATTGAGGAGCGGCGCCGGGAAGAGGAAGCCGAGACCAAGGACAAGACGAAGGACGCGACCAAAACTGGCGACTCGCGCTTCATGTTCGATGAGGTCCGCGAGACCGTGTCGAATGCCGAGATCATTGCGCCCGGAATCAAGCTTCCCACCTTCGACGCTGCCATGTCGGCCGTGCAGACCAGCGACGCGCTGTGCAAGTTCCGCCGGGCGGCGCTGACCCAGGCGTATACCGGGGATGAGGCCAAACCGGTGATCGAGAAGTTGCTTCGCGGAAAGCAGCCGACCTTCGACAAGATGACCTGCGATGCTGTCACCCTGATGTTTCACTCAACGGTGGACGGCGTGATCGATCTTCGCAAAGCCGCCGGCGCTCGCCGGACCGTCGCGCCGACGACCGTCGGCATTCCCACCAACTCTCAGATGAACAAGCGCATGCGCGAGTTCTGGGCTGGCAAGTAACGCTGCCTTATCTTCTTAGAAAGGAAGACACACGATGACCGCTTTTCAATACCGCTTGCCGGCTGGGATCCCTGGCACCATTTCGCGCGCGTGGCCGACGACCGTCGAAGGTCAGCAGGTGGATGCGTCCAACCCGCCGACCGTTTACGGCGCACCAGTTGTGATCGACGCCACCACCGAGGGGGTGCGACCGGTCGCCGCTGCTGACACAGCCATCTATGGCTTCCTGGTTCGGTCGTATCCGACCCAGGGACCTGGCACCGGGGGTCCGCTCAATCTGGACTCGCCGTACGGGCCCGGCATCCCGCCGAACTACGGAATGGTCAGCGTGCTGCGTCAGGGCTACATGTCCACCGCCCTTTCGGGCTCCGCCTCGGCCGTCAAGGGTGGCCAGGTGTACGTCTGGACGGCAGCGAGCGCGGCGCCCCATGTGCAGGGGGGTCTTGAGGCTGCTGCGACAACGGGCAGCACGATCTTGGTGCCGGGCGCGACGTTCATGTCGGCTGCGGATTCGTCGGGTAACGTTGAGATCTCGTTCAACGTTTAATTCTTTTTACGCGGAGGTTTCAACGATGGCTAAACGTATCTACACCCGAGACGCGCTGACATTCGATCGCTATACGATCGACAGCACCGGCGCGTTCTTGGTGGGTGAGCTCGAGCGGCTCGACCCCACCATGCATGAGCCCTTGGTCGCCGTGACCTGGGGCCGCGATATCGATCTGCGTGAAGACGTCACGATCGCGGACGAAGTCTCGTCCTTCACCAACTCCAGCTTTGCGGCGCCTGGTGCGCTGTCGGCCGCCGGCAAGTCGTGGATCGGCAAGAACTCCAACGCTATCGTCGGCGTGCAGCTCGACCTGAGCAAGACCGCCTACCCCTTGACCCTTTGGGGCAAGGAGTTGGAGTTCACGATTCCTGAGCTCGAGTCGGCCATGCGTCTCGGTCGCCCCATCGATGCCCAGAAGCTGGATGCGCTGCGTCTGAGCCATCAGATGGACATTGACGAGATGGTCTACACCGGGGATACGGACCTCGGGTACTTCGGTCTTGCCAATTCCCCGCTGGTCACCACGACCAACGCGGCAGCCGTCGGGACCGGAAGCGGGACCCAATGGACCACCAAGACCCCGCAGCAGATCCTCAACGACGTCAATACCCTGCTGACCGATGTCTGGACCTCGTCCGGCTGGGCGCTGATGCCGTCGAAGCTGCTGCTTCCGCCGGTGAACTACAGCTACCTGGTTTCGACAATCGTATCGACCGCGGGCAACATGTCGATCCTGCGCTTCCTGCGCGAGAATAACCTGCTGACCACCTCGACCGGCCGTCAGCTGGACATTCAACCGGTCAAATGGCTGACCGGCGCTGGTGTGGGTGGGACCAACCGCATGGTGGCTTACACCCAGGACAAGGACCGGGTGCGGTATCCGATGACCCCGCTGCAGCGCACCCCGATCGAGTTCAAGTCGATCTACCAGATCACCACCTACTTCTGCCGCCTCGGCGTGGTCGAGTGGGTCTACCCGGAAACGGGCGGCTATATGGATGGAATATAAATTTAACTTACGGGCTAATGTATACAAAGATTTCTAAATAGTCTACAGTCGGTCTATTCTTCAGGAGAGTAGACCGATGCATAGCCTTCAAGCTAGTTCAGAAAAAATAGCTTACCTAAAGACGCTTCTTGAATACGAGCCGGAAACTGGCATCTTTCGGTGGAAGGTCGAAACTAATTGCCACGGTGGAAAGATTCGCGTCGGTGATGTGGCGGGAACAAAGGGTGATGATCAAGGGAGATACGCCAAGATCGGCATCGATGGCCGGCCATACCGAGCCCATATCATAGCCTATTGGTTTATGACGGGGGAGTCAGTACCTGAGAATATGGACATAGACCATACAGACCGAGACAAGCGGAATAATCGGTGGCACAATCTTCGGCTCGTGGACAGGAGCATAAACAACCACAACTCTGGACTTCACCAGAATAACAGGAGCGGCGTCAAAGGTGTCTCATGGAATTCGTCGCGTGGTGTTTGGTTTGCGGTGATGTCAGTTGGTGGCAAGCGAGTTCTTGGGAAAAATTTTCCGACGTTTGAAGAAGCCACGAAAGCCAGGTTGGATGCTGAGGAAAAATATCTAGGCGTTAGATCTTTCGCGCCGGCGGCCCCGAACGAATATGACAGGCCGGTAGCTGTGAAAACTACTAGACCGTGGTCCGATCCAGACCTTCGATCTGAACAGTCGGCCAGACTAAAAGCATTTTTAGCAACGCCAGAGGGTAAAGTTGCTAGACAGAGACAAGCTAAAGAGGTTAACAATAGGCCGGGTGCCCGCGAAAAGATGTCGGCCATTTTAAGCAACACGATTTGGATTACGAACGGTAGCTCGAATACCCGAGTTCCAAAAACTAAAGTCTTGCCAGACGGTTGGCGTCTTGGGCGGACAAAGAAAGGGGACTAACTATGTCGCTTAAAGTAGCGAAGCCGTTTCGGTTTCGTCACGCTGACAACAGCGTCCAGATGTTCAAGGTCGGCGACGAGGTGCCGGTTGAGCTCGAAGATCACTTCTTCGTAGTTCATCACTGCGAAAATCCCCCGTCTGTAAAGCATCCCAAGGGAAGTGCTGCCTACATCCGTGAGGTGCGCCAGCGTGTGGTGCAGGAAATGGCGGATGAAGCTGCGCCGGATGCCGAGGACACAACCGAGAAAACTGGCGAAGCCGACGAAACGACCGAGGACACGGCCGAGGAAACCGGCGAAGCCGACGAAACGACCGAGGACGAGTCGACTGCCCAGACGACGGGTCGCCGCGGTAAGAAGCGGGGTCGCTACTGATGGATCGCAAGGAAGCTGCCCAAAACTTCGCCAGCACGATCGCTGACGCCATCGAGGCATCTGGCAACACCAAGCGTGAAGGCAAGCTGTATGATCAGGTAGCGTCGCTGGACGCCCTTCGTCGGGGCGCGACTGGCGATGAGCATGTCGGGTTTGCCAAGTTGGTCGGTGAGCTTGAGGCCAAGGGCGCATCGTCTGAAGCTGCACACAAGGAGGCAGCCTCGATTGGGTTTGCCAAATACGGCGTGCATGGCATGGAAGCTAAAGCGCATGGTGGTAAGTGACTTCAGATCGACGCTAAAAGAGTTTAGCAACCCAGCCCAATACTCAGATGATGATATCAATCTGTGGATCGGGCTGGCGTCTGAAGCCATCAATGCGGCCTTGGTGGGAAACCGCCGCACGATTATGATGTGCTTCTATATCGCGCATCATCTAACGCTAGCGCGTCGGGATCAAGCAGCTGCAAATGCTGCCACGCCTGGCCAAGCGACTGGATTGATCAGCGGCAAGAGCGCGGGTGGCATCATGATCTCGTACAATAACTCGGCCACGACCAATGAGAATGCTGGGCACTGGAACCTAACGACGTACGGCACGAGGTTCTACTCGCTGGCCCGAATGGCCGGTGCTGGTGGTGTTCAGCTGTAATGGCTAAAAGCATCAGCACGAAAGGCCGCCTTAAAGTTGTGACCCATAACGGTGGCGTGGACGGCCTGGGTAAGCGACTACGCCAAGCCGGTCGAAACCAACTGATGGTCGGCATCCCTCAGAGCGAGGATCCAGCTCGGGATGACAGCGACGTTACGAATGCTGAGATTGGGTTGATCGAGGAATTTGGTGAGCCAAGCCTTAACATCCCAGCGCGACCCTCTTTGGTGCCTGGGGTTCAGAATGCCATGCCTCAAGTCCGAACGGTTTTAGGAGCATCGCTGAAGCGGTATGTTGAAGGGGATCCGACGGCTATCCAAGATGGCTTGACCACTTCAGGCGTTCTCGCTGTAAGTAGCGTCAAGCGGAAGATCACTCAAGGCCCGTTCGTTCCGCTTGCACCTCGCACGTTAGCTGACCGTAAAGCTCGCGGAATCAAGGGGACTAAACCTCTGATCGCGACGGGTCAGTTTCGAAACGCTATTACGTTTATCTTAAGGAAGCTTCGCTGATGCCGTTCTTTGACGTCTCAGATGTGCTTCTGGATCCGGACTTTGCGCAGCAGTTTACCGTTGAGCGGTTTCAACAAACTGTCGATGAAAACGGCCGCGCTGTTAATACGCCTGTCAAACTCACGCTGGTCGGTGTGATCGTCCCGCGGCCGGCGATCCTGGTTCAGGTGGAAGAGGGTCAGCGAGTCATCGCTAAGATCGAGGTCTACGTAGCATTCAGGTTAACGCCTGGGGTTGGAACTGTCCCCGCCGATGTGGTGGTCTACAATCAACGCTACTATCGAGTGGAGAGCGTGGACGATTTTACAGATTTTGGAAACGGCTTTAACCGCGTTACCTGCCTCGAGATCTCCAGATCCAACCAGCCTGGGATCTTAACATGAGCAACACCTCCACCCAGGCCGGGTATCTGACGCCTGTTGGCGCTCTCCCACTAGCCGACGACGCCCTTACCAACGCGGTCCAGGCCTTCGTCGCCAACGTGGCTGGTCTTCCACCCACCCTGGTTTTTCCGCGGTGGCAGGCGACCCTCCCGGTCATGCCGGAGGCGACTATAAATTGGTGCGCGGTTGGGCTGCTGGATTACCAGAACGATGGGCCACCGATTCAGCTCTTTGGACCGTCGGGCATGCAGGTGCAGCGTCAGGGTTCTAGCAACTGTCTCTGCTCCTTCTACGGCCCCAATGCGCAAGGGTTCGCTGAGACCCTCTTCGATGGAGCTTCCCTTGGCCAAAACCGAGCGGTTCTTCAAGCCGCTGGCCTTGATATTCGGCGCGTCAGCGGTGTCGCTGCGCTGCCCCAGTTGCTCAATAGCAGCTGGCAAAAACGATATGACATCTCGTTGATCTTAGGTGTCTCGACCATTCGAGTCTACCAAATCGAAAGCCTCCTGCGGTCGCAAGGAACTATATCGACTTCCGCGGATCCATCTGTAGCTTCCTTTGACACGGAGAACTCACAATGAGTGGCGGTATCACTCCCAACAACGGCCTTCCTCTTTCGCTTGTCGTCAACGCCACCACCAGCTTGACGCCGATCGGGGCGTCCACGCGAAACTTCGGAGCCGTGATGCTGGTTGGCACCACGGGCACGCCGCTCACCACGAGCAGTCGGATTCGGATGTATTCCAACATCACCGAGGTGTTGGTTGACTTTCCGGCCGGCACGCCGGAGGCCGCGCGAGCCACGATCTTCTTCGACCAGGTCCCGCAGCCGAACCTTCTTTACATTGGGTATTGGGACAACGCCACCGAGACCTTGACGGTCGCGCTGGAGGCGTTGATGTTAGCTTCGACCAACTGGTACATCGCCGAGGTGCTGGACGCCAACCTCACCACACCGTTGGTTGTAGCCGACGCTACGAGCGCGGCGCAGGCCATTTCGGCCGCCAACCCGAGCCGACTGCTGGTCTTTACATCCAACGACGCGTCGATCCTGACCTCGACCCAGACTGACATCGCGTATGCCATGTCGCAGGGTAAGTACTCCCGGGTGCTGACCAACTACAATAGCACCGGAGTGGATACCGGCATTGCCATGATGGGCATCGCCGCGACCACCAACTTCAACGGCAGTAACACCACCCAGACGCTGATGTTCAAATCGCCGGTGGGCGTGCCGGCGGAGGATCTGACCACACCTCAGAACGCCGCGCTTGCTGGCAAGAATGCCAATGCTGTGGTAACGTATAACAACGGGTCGACGTTCTATCAGACCGGCGTCATGGCGGACGGGAACTTCTTCGATACCGTCCAAGGGGCGGATTGGTTGGCGAATGCCATCCAGATAGGCCAGCTGAATGCGTTGATCCAGAACCCCAAACTGCCTCAGACGGACAGCGGCGTTAACGCTCTAATCAGTGCTGTCACAGCGGTGCTGCATCAGGCCGTGACCAATGGGTATGTAGCACCTGGGATCTGGAACGGCCCTGCCTTTGGATCGATCGTGACCGGCCAGCAGCTTACCACCGGTTACTACATCTATGTGCAGCCGATCAACACGCAGACGGAAACAACTCGTCAGGAGCGCATTGCACCTCCGATGCAGATCGCTGTGAAGCTGGCGGGCGCAATTCAGAGCGTCAGCGTCCTCATCAATATCAATCAGTAAGGAGCTGACTCTATGTCCACCTACTCATTTATGGACGTGCATGCCTCGATTACGGGGCCCGGTGGGACGTTTTCGTTGGGCTATGGTTCAGGTGTGGCGGAAGAAGGTATCACCGTTACGCGCGCTGAGAAGGACACGATGACCATCGGGGCCGACGGTACGCCGATGCACTCGTTGTCGGCCAACCAATCTGGCGAGTTGACAATTCGGTTCCTGAAAACGGCGCCGACCAATCAGCTGCTGATGGCGCTGTACGATCTTCAATCTGCCTCCTCGGCGCTTTGGGGGAGCAACGTCGTCGTAATCACCAACACCGCCTCCGGTGACATCATTACCTGCACTAACGTTGCCTTTCGAAAGGCAGCCAACACGCCGTATGCTATCGAGGGCGGCATGTACGAATGGGAGTTTAACGCCGGCAGGATTGCTAGCGTGCTCGGGAAGTACTCGTAATGGCTGAGTTTGAGATCAACGGTCGGACCTTCAGGTCCACCAAGATGAATGTGTTTGAGCAGCTGCATGTGGCACGCAAGCTTCTGCCGCTGCTCGGGACCTTGATGGATCAATTCAACGAAGCCGACTTTAAGTCGGCTGAGTTGGACGCGCCTGAGCCGGTTGATGAGGTTGATGTGGCTGCGCCGTCGCCCGCCTCTCGCAAGACCATGGCCAAGGTGATTACGGCCATCGGGACCGCGCTCTCCAATCTGAGCCAGGAAGATACGGAGTCGGTGCTAGGTAGCTGCCTTTCGGTCGTGACGATCAGGCAGGCCAAGGACTCATGGGTCAAGATCTGGAACAAAGAGGCCAAGCGGCTTCAGTTTGAAGACCTGACGCTGATCGACCTGCTGTTGATCTCGCAAAAGGTCATCGAGGAGAACGTCGGTAATTTTTTTCCCGGCGCCGCCCCCAGTACCGCAAAACTCCGAGCCCGGTCTTAATCGACACGGTTTCCCTGGGTGACGGCTTAGACTACCTTTTGATCCCGGTTTCACAAGGCTATTGCAGGTATGAGTCTTTGCTAGACGGTACCTTGTCGCTGTATGATATTGCCCTGATGAATGACTTCATCGAGTTAACATCTGAAAATGAGGCTCGAGTTAACGAGTCGATGAAGTCAAAGCATAAGTCTCAAGGATAAACGATGGCCGGCGATCCGATCAAAGAATTCCTTGTAGCTATTGGGTATGATTACCAGGTCCATGAGGAGCGCAAGGTCCTTCGCGGGATCTCGCATATTCATCACGGCTTGTTAAAGCTAGCTGAGATCGCTGAGCTGGCGTCTGCCACCTTTGTTTACGGTATGGCCAAGATGGCCGCGTCCATGGAGCAGCTTGCGCTGGTCTCGGCTCGGACCAACTCGCTGGTTACCAACATCCAGGCGACAGCCTTCGCAACTGCGCAGCTGGGCGGTAACGCGGATCAGGCCCGGGCTTCGCTGGACAACTTGGCTAAGTTCATGCGGTCCTCGCCGGGCGCGCCAGGGTTGATCCAAAGCATCACTGGGATGCCGACGACCCAGGCGGATGGAAAGCCTGTTGCTGCCACGACGATCATGTCTGAGCTCATGACGTCGTTTAAGAAGATGCCGTTTTATCGCGCTCAGGCGTATGCCAGTATGATCACTGGTATGGACCAAAATACGCTGATCGCCATGATGAACAACGGCGGAGCGTTCTCAAAGGAGTATAAGCAGACCGCGTCGTCTATCGGGGTTACGCAGCAAGACTTTGAAAATGCGCGTAACTATATGATCCAATTTCGCAATTTGGAGATGACGATTGAGCTGCTAACTCAAAAAATCATCTCGGTGTTGGCCGGCCCTATGGCCGTCGCAGTCAACCAGTTCAGACTTATGCTGATCGGCAACTCGAAGTCGATCGTAAGCGGCCTCAAGCTTTTTGCTGAGTTGCTAGGGACCGTCGCGCTAACCTCAGTTGTGATGTTTACGCAGCTCATCAAGTTAGTGGCCGACCTTAGTCAGTGGTTTGAGGGACTTAATAGTGGGACCAGGTCCTTCCTGGAAACTCTCGCATTGATTGGAGCAGCAATCTGGGCTTTTCAAGCTAAGCTTCTTATGTCGCCCTTTGGGTTGTTCATTGCTGGGCTGACTGCGATCCTGCTTTTAATGCAGGATTATGAGGTCTACACCGAGGGCGGTAAGAGCCTCATCGACTGGTCAAAATGGGAGCCGGACCTCCGAAAGGTTTCCGCTTGGTTCAAGGATATTTTACAGGCGGTAGCTGAGTTTTCAAACCGCATTGGCGGTATCTCAGCGGTGATCCAAGGGGTAGCTGATACGTTTACAGGCCTTGTAATCTATAAGGTCCTGATTAAACTTATCGGCACTACCAAAGCCGTCGTCAAATCTGTTGGTGTAATGCGAGGAGCATTTGCGGCGTTTGGCGATTTTTTAGGCGCCGACTGGCTCACGGCAATTCTGGTTCCGTTGACCATCATCTCCGCCCGATTGCTAGGGATTGTCGGCCTGATTGCCGTGGTAGCTGCTACAGCCGGCCCGATGGCGTTAAAAGATCTACCGGCAAAGTCCCCTCTTTGGAAGGGCGTTCCGGTCGACGAGCAGAAGAAGTATCCGAACTCGCCGTATAACCAGGCCAGGGTTGCCCATACTGGTAATGGCTCATTGTGGAACCCAGCGAACTGGGCTCCCCGGTTTGACACCGTCTGGCGCCGCACGAAGGCGGTCCAGGAGATGAAGCGCTTAGGTTACACAAAGGCTCAGCGAGCTGCGTTGATGTCTCAGATCGACACGGAGGATCCTGCGTACGATCCGAGTCAACGCGAGATTGGTGGAGGCCCTGGCCGCGGTCTATTTCAGTGGGGCACGGCACGTCAAGCTCAGTTCAAAAAGCTGTACGGTCACTCGGTAGCCCAGGGGACCGTGAAGGAACAGATCGACTTTATGAATTGGGAGCTTCACCACACGTACGCTAGTGTCGGGCGCGCGTTTGCCGCGGCTAAGAACAGGCCTGGAAAGGGTTCTGAGATCCTTACACGGGGGTACGAACTACCGGCCCACCCCAACCTGCAATCGTTGGTGAGGAAGATTGACGCTCAGCACATTTATGCTGGGATGATGGGAATGGCGTCCGGTGGCCATAAGCAGATCACGGTAAAGACGGACGTCAATCTTCACGGCGTCCATAACCCTGAAGCTGCGAGTAAGGCAGTGACTAAAGCCCAAAAGTACGCAGCCCAGTTGGTGTCGCGTGATCTTTTGGGGTCTGGCAGCATGTAATGAGCGGCATCATCAATCTGATCGGTGGCCTCGGCGCCGCAGCCCAATTTTTCTCTAGCAATCAGCGTCAGATTGGGCCGTACTTTCCAACCGTCACGATCCAGGAAAGTGCGGTGGATGAGATGGAGATCACGCGCCATCCTGTTCAATACGGAGCGGTGATCAGCGATTTTGCCTACAAGAACCCTGCCGAGCTCTCGATGCGAGTGGCGTGGTCGAACAGTGGGCTCGCCAACATCCAGTCCGCTTTCAGCGGCGGCGGTAACTTCTCAACCAACGTGTTGTCGGCGCTTCAAGGTACTGTCAATCAGCAGTACAGTGAGCTGCTTCAGCTTCAAGTCTCAGCTACGCTATCCACGATCGTCACCGGTAAGCGGATCTACCAGAACTGTCTGATCAAACGGATCTCGCAGGTCACGGAAGCCGAGACTGAGAATGCGTTGTTTGTGGACCTCGACATCGAGCAGATCATCGTGGCCACCATTCAGACCACGACGATTGCGCCTCAAGCGAGTCAAGCTTCGCCGCAGTCAACGGCTCCGGTGATCCCGGTAGGTCAACAGACGTTGCAACCGCCGGCCACGAACCAATCGATCCTCTATAGCGCGACCAAAGGCTTCGCGCCATGAGTCAGTCTTCAAACACCGTCTACTTGATCCCGACGATTCCGAGCCCGCAGACTCTCTCGATCGCGTTGAGTAACGTGACCTACAATCTGCGGTTTACCTACCAGAACGCTGGCGGCTCGGGTTGGATGCTTGATATCAGCGACGCTACCAACAATCTAATCGTCGGTGGGATTCCGCTGGTGACCGGTGCGGATCTATTGGCGCAGTATCGCTACCTGGGCTTCGTCGGAGGGTTATACGTGACCACAGCCGGGGACCCACTAGCGGTGCCCACCTTCACGAACCTAGGGTCAGACGCCAACATTTACTATATCCCGGATTAAGCTATGTCGGGTAATCTTTTATTTGGCCGCGCTGCCTCACTGGTGTTGGCAGACTCAAGCGGCAACGGGATCGAACTTAATGAGTTGGCCTTCGAGTTTGAGGTCAGCCATCCCTCTAAGCAGACACCGCAGCTTCTGCGAGTTAAGATCTACAACCTGGCCGATGCGACGATTCAGCAAATCCAGGCCGAGTTCAGCCAGGTGCAACTTAAAGCTGGGTATGCAAGTTCATTCGGCACCATCTTCAACGGAACCATCGCCCAGAAGAAGGTGGGTCGTGAAAGCTCCACGGATTCATTTGTGGAGATTTACGGCACCAACAACGATCTAGGATACAACTTTAGCTCGGTCAATACGACGCTTCAAGCTGGATACACGCACGCTAACGTGTATGATGTGCTAGGCTCTAGCTTCGGTCAGTTTGGGATCAACAAACAGAAGGCTCCGGCTTTTCCGCCGCAGATTTTTCCTAGGGGAAAGGTCATGTACGGGGACGCTAAACATCATGCTCGCCAGCTGGCAGCGACCACCGGGATGAATTGGAACATCACCACCGACGGTCAGTTCCGTATGCTGCCGTCGCACGGGTCCACCCCGGACCAGGCTATCGTGATCACGCCAGCGAGTGGCCTTCTTGGGACGCCAGAGCAGACCATCAACGGAATCACGGTTAGGTGTCTGCTCAACCCGGCGTTGCATATAGATGGGATGATCGACCTTAAAGCGGCTCAGATCACGCCGGCCACCTTGAATTTTGACTACAGCGTGGTTAACTTCTTTCCAGGTATCTCGAAGACCGGGCTTTACCGGATCCTCTGGGTGGAGCATGTGGGCCAGAGCCGAGGTGAGCAATGGGAGAGTAACATCGTCTGCTATGATCCCACCCAACCAGTGGCAATCACACCGGCTGTGCTAGGAGTAGGCTTTTATGGACCCGCGTGAACGGTACTATGACCAGGCCGAGATGGTTCGCCTCGGTCAGGCCGCGCACCAGGCTCGGATCTGGACCAGCTTCCCTGGGATTGTCAAGTCGTTTAATCCTTCAGCTTTGACGTGCGTGGTGCAGCCAGCCATCCAGGGGATCAACCGAAACTCCAAGGGCAACACGGTGTTTGTGGATCTGCCAACCCTGGTCGACTGCCCGATTCTTCTTCCAGGCGGCGGCGGGATGGTTATGACGGTTCCGATCGCTGCAGGCGACGAGGTGCTTGTGTTTATTGCGTCAAGATGCATCGACGCCTGGTGGCAAAACGGCGGGGTGCAACCCCCGATGGACATTCGGATGCATGACCTTTCGGATGGGTTTGTGTTTCCTGAGGTGTTTTCTCAGCCGCGCGTTTTTAGCGGCTATAACCTAAGCGCGGTGGAGATCAGGTCCTTAAGCGGCGCTACCAAGATCTCGGTGGACGGGGTTGCGGAGACCGTCTCAATCCTGGCCGCCAACGGGGTGAGTATCACCGGAACGGTCACAGTCGTCGGAGATGTGGTTGCCAACGGCGTTAGCCTTACGCACCATCTTCATAGTGGAGTTCAAGCTGGCTCCAGCAATTCTGGGCCTCCGGTGGCGGGGACATAGGATGCGGTATCGTCAACTTAGCTCCACCGGTGACTATACCTTTGGGTTTAGCGCCTCGAACTTTTACATTAATACGCCTGAAGCTGTGGGCCAAGCAGTTGAGACTCGTCTTAACCTGTTTACCGGCACGTGGTTCTTAGATATTCTGGACGGAACACCCTGGCTTCAGGATGTGTTGGGAAAGTACACCCAACAGACCTACGAGTTTGTGCTACGGTCTCGCATTCTTGGAACCCCTGGGGTAACGTCGATCGAAAGCCTTTACGCGACGTATGACCCCACCACCAGGGCTTTGACCATTACTGGCGCTGTGTATACGGCCTACAGCACACAGCCAGTTCTTTTTGGAGTTGCAAACTAAAATGTCTGGCTTTACCGCAGCTCCGACCGGATTGATCGCGACGATTGGTGTCTCGGGCCCGGTCGTGCCGGCCTTTCAAGATGTGTTAACCGGCCTTCAGACGTTTTTTCAAACGATCTACGGCCAAGACATCTATCTTGGTAACGACAGTCAGGACGGTCAGCTGGTCGGTCTGCTAGCGAACGCTTACAACGATTTGAACGCTACCATCGTCAGCACCTACCAGAGCTTCTCGCCGGCCACGGCGCAAGGGGTCGGGCTGTCATCGGTAGTGAAGATCAACAATCTAACCCGAGAGGCAGCTTCTAACAGCTCGTGCCCAGTGGTCATTACTGGCACGGCTGGCACGACGATCACCAACGGGTCGGTCCTGGACACCTCCAACAATACCTGGTTGTTGCCGTCGGTGGTCAACCTAGGGTCTAACACCACCGTGACGGTCACCGCGACCTCGGTTACGCCCGGCCCAATTGCCGCCCCGATTGGAAGCCTGAACCGGATTGGAACCCCGACCCAAGGTTGGCTGTCGGTTACCAATGTCGTCGCTGGGGCTGCTGGAGTTGCCGCTGAGCAGGATGGAGCCTTGCGGAATAGGCAAGCCTCGTCCACAGCCTTGACCGCCCAGACGATCGCCCAGGCCATCTCAGGTGCGGTCGCCAATCTGCCTGGCGTTCAGTCGGTCGCGTTCTACGAAAACGATACAAACGTGACCAACTCCATAGGTATCCCAGCCAACAATATCGCGTTGGTGGTCGTAGGTGGCACGGCGTCCCAAATCTGTCAAGCAATTCTAGACTACAAAGCGCCTGGTATTCCCACCTACGGCAATACATCTGCCGTTGTTCCAGATGGCCAAGGAGTTTTGCACTCCGTTTCCTACTCAGTACCAACTCAAGAGCAGGTTGATGTAGTCGTTACATTGGTGCCGGCCTCGAATTATACAAGCGCCGATACGGCGAATATCCAAGCTGCTGTATCAGCTTACATCCAAGGCCTCGGAACGGGATCGGTGGTGGACTGGTCCCGTACTCTCGCTATAGCTACCCAGTTGGGGACTGCGAGCGGCGCGAATTACAGCATCACAGCCTTGACCCTGGCTCTCAATGGGGGCGCGGCGGGGACGGCAGATTTAACGTTAGCCTTTAACCAACAGCCGATTTGTCCGACGACCAACGTGACTGTAAACACGTAATGAGTCAGAGTTTCACCCCTACGTTGGCTGGCTACCAGGCTCTGGTGCCGAGTCCAAACCAATCAAAGCCCGACTTTATGTCGATGGTGTCTGGCTTGATGGCTGTGGCTTTGCAGGGTCAGGCGACCTTGCTGAGTATGCAGAATGAGGCTTTTGACGTTGATCAGGCTATTGGCAGTCAGTTAGATGCTGTAGGTTTGTGGGTAGGAATCACCCGAAATCTAAACGCGCCGATCACCAACGTTTACTTCTCGTTTGATGTTGCCGGTTTAGGGTTCGACCAAGGCGTCTGGTATAGCCCACTTGACCCAACCTCTGGAACTGTTACGCTTCCAGATAATGTCTACCGAGTGCTGATCGAAGCAAAAATTGAGTTTAATACCTGGAGCGGCCAAAACCAGGACGTTAGCGCGATTTTGACGGTACTAACTTCGACATTTCCATCCACCGCTATCTGGCAAGTAGACAACCAAAACCTATCTGTTACCACCAACTTCGCCGTTTTTTCGGCAGTTGGAGCCCCGCCGATCTTAGTCGGCCTGATCGACAGTGGAAAGTTTTCGGTCAAGCCGGCTGGCGTGGCGCAAATAGTTCATTTTTGGCAGTACGCGTTATTGGGCTATACTGAAACTGCGCCTACCCCAATTTTGTCCACCGGGCTTGGAGCGTTTACCTTTACTAGTGACACACCGGGTGGCGACTGCTACGATGGCGTTGATGATGGCCTCTACCTATGGACCGAGGTAGTCGGCAACTTTGAAGTCTCCGCTAAACTTTCGTTTCAAAGCTCATCTACAGCTAGTAAGATTGGTCTCGCAGTTCGGGATACGATGTTGGCAAACGGGTGTGTAGATATTATCGCTGCAATTGGGCTTACGAATAGCGGATCATCGTTCTACACAGTTTGGTCGGACTTTAGCGCCACCTACCCCCATACACCGGATAATACCCTGACGGCGACCACCGGGTCTGCCGGAGAGTACTGGGTCAAGATCACTCGAGTCGGGGGAACAGTTGCGTTTTTCTACTCAATCGACGGCGTAAACTTTGCTCAGCTAAACTCGCTGACGCCGCCAACACTACCATCGAACCTGTATGTGTCAGCCTGCTTGATGGCGGCTAGCGAAGTCTGCGCAGGAACCGTGTCTGCTTTGAGGATCAATCCGTAATGGCCAACGAAAATGACTTTATTGTTTTCTCCGCGGCGTCAGGAGCAAACGCTCTAACTCCTGCGCAGCTAGCAGCGTTGGCTCAAGTACCTCAAGGCTTTCAGTCGGGGATCGCGCCGTCAAATGCCATCAACGCGCTGCTTCGACAAACGACCTCGATCGCAGCCATGATAGCCGCCTTTGCCGCTGACAACGGTGGCCCCATGGTGGACGACGGTGATACAGCCACCCAACTTCAAAGTTTTCTTACGGCACTTCAAACGCTGCTCGCCGCCATCAACGGTTCGGCGTCGAAGGCGTTTAATGTCGCAGATGCGGCAACAGCGACTGAGGCACTCCCCCTCGGCCAAGCCCAAGCCAACTTCGCCGCCATCAACGGCTCGGCCTCGGAGGCGTTTACTGCCAACGGCTTCACAACGACGGATTTTTTCACGTCAACGGGCGCGGCGGCATTTCTCCAAAACGCCAACTATTCCGCCTCTGTTAATGCAAGAAATTCAGGATACATTGAGCACTATGTGGCATCAGCTACTACTGGACAAGCCGCCGTCAATGCCACACAGCTCCAAAACGGCACATTCACGCCCTCTTTTGCTTCCGCGACAGTCGCCAATGTCGCTACGAGCGGCGGCACGCGCGTCCCTAATGCCGCTTCTTTTTCGGCAGGGGGGAGCAATAACTCAAGCGGTAGCAGCCAAAATATTGAGACGTATATTTCATTCACCGCTCCATGTAATTGCACCATTTTAGTAAATGCCAATGGGGGAACCGGAAGCGGAAGCGTAAACGGGGCTGGTTTTAATGTATCTGGCGCGAGAGTTGCTTATTCAGAAGCTAATTGGGCATCCGGCTCGCAGTTATCAGCAGGCACCTTAGTCGCTACCGCCACTGCCGGAAGTGCCGTAGCAATTGGGTGGTACACCACTTGCGTTAGCGTATCTCAAATTACAATAGGCCAGACTTTTCTCCTTGTGCCAACTCCTTAAGGATTGATCATGTCCTCTCCTATCTATTTTCTTACCGCTAATGGTAACGGCTACAGCTCGGATGGCACTTTGCCCGCCGGCGCGATTATTTGCACCGAGGCGCAGTACAATGGAGGCTATGTCAATGTCGGGGGCGTCCCGACGATTCCTGCACCCCCCGCACCCACGCTCGCGCAGCAAGCCGCCGCAGCCTTATCCGCTGGCCTCGCGATTACCAGCACGGGCACCCCGGCGCTTGATGCGACGTACCTTTACGACCATTCCATAGCCACGCAGCAGTTAGCCGAAACCACGTCGATCATTCTCAACGGCACTTTCGCTGATGGCACGACGACGATTGAATGGCCGTACACGACCGGCGCTGCGGTGACGATGACGATTGCCGAATTTAAGGTGATTATCACAACGGTTGCCGCGTGGGTCTCGGCTTTGACCAAGTGCATCAACGGCCAATCCACCACGCTCCCATCCGCGTCCGTGACAATCGCATGAGTATCACTCTTACGCCAGGCCAAAGTTTATTTCCGTCGTTAGCTGGCTATGCGCAGCCGTCAACTGAAGACTTTGGCAGCCTAAATGCCGGCGATACCGGCCTCTACGCGGTGGATTTTACCGGGCTGCTGAAACCTGGTGAGCAAATCATTGGGGCGTTGGTAGTTTCTGCCACCAGCGGCTCAGACCTTCAGCTCGTGGTTTCTAATGACCAACTGGCTGGCAATGTGGCCTCGTTTGGCCTTAGCGGCGGGGTGGCCGGCGCCGCCTACTTGGTTTCAGTCACCGTTCGGACGACCTTGCGGCTTGCCCTCACGGTCTCGGCTGAGCTCCGGATCTCAGATGCCCCGTATATCCCAGCTCCGCCTGTCCCGATGACCGTTACCGTGCCAGTAACTGATGAAAATGGCAACATTATTACGGATGACGTCGGGGTAAGTCTCGGTGCATTATCAAATACCTACGACCAGGAGTTTACAATGAACCCATCTCCGTTCGCCTCTGCAGGAGGCGGATACGGCTTTGGTGGTGGATACGGCTTTGGTGGTGGAGGTTCCGTCATCATGGGACCGCCTGGGCCGACTGGTCCGGCGGGACCGTCTGGCCCCGCTGGCCAAACTATTACTGGTACGGCTGCTGTGGCAATCAACAGCTTCGCAGCAGTCAGCGCCTCAGCGGGTGGATTGATCCCTGCCGACAGCGCCAATGCCGCTTTAGCGGGATCCGTGGTCGGTGTTTCTCTTAGCGCTGCCGCCACAGGAGCTTCGCTGACCGTTCAGGCTGTGGGGTCCGTGACCAATAGCGCGTGGACCTGGACGCCCGGGGCCACGATCTTTGTGGGAGCTGGCGGGGTTCTGACGACCATCCCGCCCGAAGTGGGGTTTCTTCAGGTGGTTGGCGTGGCCGAGACAGCGACCACCATTATTGTCGGTCTTTTTGCGCCGATCTTGCTGTAAAGGTTTGCCATGACAAGCTACCTCGCTTTAGTCAACGGTCGGATGGCAAACCAGACCTTTCCGTACGATCTGGTGTTGTTTTTTCCTGGCAACCCCGGCCCTTCTGCGTTGCTGCTATCGAACCCTATGGTTCGAGCGATCTCGTTTGCGGTCAACTTTGCAGGAAGCCAAGCGACCTGTGGAACCTCCCCTACTAATGCCACGGCTATCGAGATCCTTAAAAACGGGGTGTCGGTAGGCCTTCTTAGCTTCGCAGCTGGGGCTACGGTAGGCGTCTTTACCGGCGCCGCTGTCACCTTCGTGATTGGCGACATTTTAAGCTTTCGAGCTTCGGCCACCTACGATCCGACCTTTGCTGATATCGGTCCGACCATGACCGGAACCCGCTAATCCCACCTCCACTGAAAGCAACCCCATGAATCAGACCAACCTCGCGCCGGTCGCCGGCGAAGCCGCTGTTACCGCAATCGTCGCGCTGCTCAACGGCGGCACGGCCATCGCGTATTCCGGCACGCAACCCGCATCCACGCAGGCCGCGCTATCGGGCAACGGCTGGACCGATCGCGTCAGCATGGCAGATCACGCAAGCAAACATCGTTTCAATGGCGATCAGTGCCACGCTTGGCCCGGTATCGGCATCGCTGGTCGCCACGCAGTCGCAGATTGCTTCCGTGCAGGCGGCGATCGGGCCGGTGTCCACCTCGCTGTTTTTGACCGGCCTTAAGATGGCCGCACGAACGGTCTTGTTTATCGGGATGTAGCTAACCCTAACTCGACACCTTTGCCCTTGAAGACGTGAGGATCCCCATGTCAACCACAATCTTTTCGCCGTCCTCGCAACCTCGCGCGTCAGCCGGATACTCAACCGACATTATCTTGGCCGATCAGTTGGGCTCAAACGGTCTTTACACGACCAAGGGTGTGCCGTTTTCCCTCTACGCGCCTATGATCGCTGCACTCATCACCCCAATTCCGGGTCCGCAGGGGCCGGCGGGGTCACAGGGAGGAGTTGGGCCGCAAGGGCCGGCGGGGTCACAGGGAGGAGTTGGGCCGCAAGGGCCAACAGGCGCTACGGGCGCGACCGGTGCAACGGGACCGGCCGGCAGCAATGCCTCGATCACCGGAATGGCCACGGCGAGCAGTTTCACGCTCAGCGATTACATTGGCATCAGCAACGGCACGACTGACGCCAAGGTGAGTTTTCCGAATTTCCTGGCCGGTGCCAGCACATCCGTGTTGACGCTGCCGGCCGGGGCCGCGCCAGCCGCGACCGATACGCTGCTGAGCATCAAGGGCACCGCGCTCGTGCTGCAATCGTTCTCGGCATTGGTGACTTATGTTCAATCGCAGCAGATCAATTACGAAGCGCCGGTGCTCGAAATCACCGCGAATATCGTGCTCGATGCATCCAGCCATAACGGGCGCATTCTGGCGGCGACGCAGCCGCTCCAGGTGCAGCCGGCGGCTTCGTTTTCGTCAATCGGGTCGGGGTTCGCCTGCACGCTGATCAATTTGTCCAGTAGCGCGATTTCCTTTGCGTCCGGCATCACGGTGCTGGGTGGCACCGCGCTCGCTGCGGGCGCGAGCTGCAAGATTTACGGGCTGACGACATCGCTGGGCTCGATCATTTACGCCGTGCTGGGCGGCGCATCGGTCGCGGCACCGTTGACCGTCGCGGCCGCGAGCACGGCGATCGAGGGCAGCGCGATCGCGGTTTCGGGTTCGGTCTCGCCATCCGGCACGGCTGTTTCAGTAGCACTCGGCACTTCGGCGACGACGGCGCCGACATCCGGGTTCGTTGCGGCCACCGTTTCGGGCGGCGGGTTTACCGCTTCGCTCACAGCACCATCGAGCGCGGGCACGGTGTATGTGTGGGCCGAATTCACCGGCACGCCGGCGACACAGGCGGTTTCCGGGCCAATCGCGGTCTCGGCAGCACCCAGCGAGACGCTCACCGTCAATACCATTACCGCGCCGGCGGCGAGCACCGTGTTCACGGTTTCGGGCACCTATGCGAACGGCACGCCCACCGCGCTCGATTATTCGACGAATGGCGGATCGACCTGGACGGCCGCGACATCGCCCACGATCGGCAGCGGGACTTATTCGTTCAGCATCGCATCCGGCCTGGCGGCGGGGACGTACACGATCGAGGTGCGCGATCACAACAGCACCAGCGTTACCGCGACATCGAACAGCTTTACCATCGCGGCGGCAACGAGTTATCCCACGCTCTCGCTGGTTAGCGGGTCCGGGAACGGCTCGCTGGTGGGTCAAACCTTTAGTTTCCCGACCGGTGGAGCTGCACCCACGAACGTCTCGACATCGATTGTGCGTGGCAGCAGCGTCGCGCCGAATTTGATGATCAGCGGAACCGCGCCCGGTCCAGCGGTGGCGTATTTCGACACGAACAACACCGCGACCCTTCCCTCGTCCGGAGGCAATACGGATGCTGGCACGCCGGGCGGCATGATTTGGGCGTTCAATGCGGCGCCAGCCCCTTCAACGCCGGGTACCTATTATCTGAAATACGCGATTTATCAGACATCAACATCGGGCACGCTGCTTGGTGTCGTGGTGTCGTCCGCGATCACGGTGACCTGATATGTCGGGATCGATTCTCAGCAACGGCACGCTCGGGCTTTCGTTCGGGGGGTTGTTTCTGGCAGCGCCGCCATCCGGGTTGCCGGCGGGCGGCAGTTCGGGTCTGGTCAGCGCCTCGATCATCGCGGGCGGTCAGAGCAACATGGGTTTCGCCTCGACCGATGGCGCACAGAACACGATCGCGGCCGGGTTGAAGTTCTACCTGGGTGCGGCGGCCGCGACGGGTCATGCCGCGTGGGGTAACAGCGGCACGGCATGCACGGCGGTTTCGGGGATCGGGATTTACGAGATCGTCACGCCGACCAATTACGGGCTGGCGTTTCTCGACAATACCAGCGGCGGTGGGTCGCCGACTGTTGCGGATGCGCAGGCCGCGCCGCTGGGGATTTGTGGCACCGGCTATGCGGCGTTCGTGACCAATCTGGGCAGTGCGACATCGTCGATCATGGCGGCGATCAGCTATTGGGGCGAGACGGACGCGCTCGAATACAGTGCGAACAACAAGGCGGTTTATATCGCCGCGTGCGTCAACTGGATGGCGAAGGTGCGCGGGATGCTGGGCAAGACGGCTGCTGAACTGCCGTTCTGGTGGTTCGGTCCGCCTTACGCGACCAATGATTATGTGATGTGGGAAAGCTGGGCGCAGCTCGCCGCCGATCCGGCGCAGAACGCGGTGTTTTTGGTCCCGCAGACGTCCGATTCCAATACGCGCGGGGCGACCTGGGACCCGACGACGGGCTATGCGACAGTCGGCACGGTCCCGGGACATCGCGACGCGCCGGATAATATCGCGATTTTCAACCGGGGATGCCTGGCGGGCGCGCGCTCGATCCTGGCGTCGAACGGGTTGGCGGCGGATTTGATTCCGGCATCGCTCGGTTCCGGGTTGGGGCCTTCGGTGGTTGGTGCGGCGCTCAATGGCGACGTGATCGATATAACGATCCAGCACGACGCCGGCACCGATCTGATCGTGCCGCTGCTGGCATCGCAAGGCGTTGGCTGGGCGGTGATGGATGGCGGCAGCAATGCATCGCCAGGGAATATCATCCAGGCGGTGAGCTGTGTGCGCACGAGCACCACGACGCTCGCTGTCACACTGGCCAAGGCGCCCACCAATGCGGCGACGGCTTGCCGGTTGTTTTATCCCTGGTTCAACGAAAACAATCCGGCGCAACCGTATGCGTATATCGGCCGGGGCGATGCGGTGACCGATAACTGGTCGAGCGTGAGTGCTGCGAGCGGCACGTTCAATATCGCCGGCGCGCTGGGATCGACCTACGGCAACAACATGCCGGTGCAACCGCCGATGACGCTGAGCGGCACCGGTGCGGCAACGGTGGCTGAGTACGGGATTGCACTGACATGAGGGGGCGTTTAGGCGGTTCAAACGGCGTCTTAGAGCGCCGCTAAACCGACCGATGAGCCGTTCATGTTAGGTGTTTCGCGATGGCGCTGTTATTGAAAAATCGAAAAACCCGAATTTCCGGATTTAAATGGCAAATTTTCCGAATTACAGTGGCGAGCTACACTGACGGACTGACATGACCTACTTCACCGACCTCTACCGCGTCCTACGCGGCGACGGCATCGCGCTCGACGTGAGCGAGGACCCATGACCCCTTTAACCATCTCCGACCTGGACAATCTAAAAAAGGGAGTGCCCATGGGCGACCTGGATAATACTGTTGCCCGCCACGGCGTGCTCATCGAAACAATCGTCGCCCGCGCGGTCGAGGATCGCGCCCTCAATGAAAGCAAGTTCCGGGTGATCGATGACAAGTTGAACACCGCAGATGCGAAGTTGGATCGGTTGCTGGAATCGCAACAAGTCGCGGCGGGGATCAGAGCAGATATAGAGAAACGGGCTGATGCGCGCGCTAAACGGCTTGTGGTATGGGCGTCCATCGGTAGCGGCGGGGTTATCGCCGTGCTGACAGAACTGGTCCGCTGGTGGCTCCGAAAGCACGGCGTGTAATGCGCCGGTTCAACGAATGGCTCGCGATCCATCTGTCCGAAATGTTCGCGACGATGCTTGCGTTTTACCTGTTCACGGTGCTGGCATTGCTCCCGCTCGCGTGGCCTGTGGCGATGCCATACGTCCAGTTCATCAGTTCCGGGGTGCTTCAATTGATCGCCCTGCCACTGCTCGCGGTGTCCGGCGTCATCATCGGGCGCAAAGCCGAAGCGCGGGCGGAAGCGGATCATCAGGCGATTATGGAACTGGTTGCCGATCTGCACGCCAAGCACGACGCGCTGCACGCGAAAATTGCCGAACAGTACAACGACGGGCGCTGATCAGACCTAAGCCAATCTGACAGCATCGCGTACTTTCAAGAATATTGATGGGGGCCAAATCGTGTCCAATCCAGCTACCTCCGGGTATCGCGCATTGATCAAGCGCATCGCCGCGAAAGCGGAACGCTATGCGTTTCAAGTTGGGCTGGCCGAAGATCAGCAGCTTAACGCTCTGACAGGCGGTAGCGCTGATCAGACATTTAGCTTGCGGAATGCACAAGAAGCCAAGGCAGGCGACCGCGAGGCGTGCTGGGTGTGCTGGAATCTGGGCTGGATGATCCAGCGACATCATTGCCCCCTGACGCTGGCCGGGCAGGATATTCCGCCACTCGCCGGGTTGCGCGCGGTGTTCTGGATCACCCTCGTTTTGTCGCTTCCCTTGCTGATCTGGTGGCATCCGTTGTGGATCGGCTTGGCGGTGGCGATTGTATTGGCGGTCGATATCGCCGTGTTTCATTTCGCCCCCCATGAAAAAATCTGAGGCCGCGCAAATGGACGAACCGTACATCACCCGATCCGAAGAAATCGCCGCCCATGAAGCGATGCTTCGCAGTACCCCATGGCCTGCTGGAAGCCAGAAACGCCGGAACGCGGGCCGGATGGGATTGAGACTGTATTCGCGTGCCTGATCGGGCTGGCGGCAATCGCGCTGCTCGCCCTTTTCGCTGTTGGAGTTATTTCATGAACCCGAACACCACCACCGTTGCGGCGGCAACCGCCAGCGGCACCGTTTCGCTTGCCCTCATCGTGGTCCTGCAATGGGCGCTGTCCCTCGCAAAGATCAGTCTGCCCGCCGATGTCGCGACCGCCTTGGCGACCGTGCTGGCTGCCGGCGTGCATTGGTTCGTCGCGCGGCAGACGCCGCCGAAGCCGGGCGATACCGCGCCGGCACAACCGCCCATCCCCGTCACCCTCACAACTGAAAGCAAAATCCCATGAACCGTCGCCATCTGCTCACCGCCGCATCCGCCATCGTTCCCGCCGCGCTGCTGGCTGGGTGCGGCATCGTATCCACCACCTCGACCGGCGGTGTTACCACCGTCACGATCGACGTTGCCAAGCTGGATCAACTCACCGTCGCCCTGACCAGCGGCGCGAAAACGTTGCTGGATAACCCCCTGATCGCAGCCGCGATTGGCCTGCCCGCCGATGCTGCCGCGCAGGTAGTCCTGACCTCGGTTGCCGCCGCCGTGGCGCAGATCGACGCGCAGGCCGGTGGCAAGCAGGTGCTGACTTTTAATGCAACATCGACACCCGCCGCCGTGGCCTCACTGAGCGCGGATGTGGCGGCGCTGTTCAAAGATGCGCAGGCGGGCGTGACCGGCGCGGGCAAGTCCATCGGCGCGAACGTTATGCAGGTCTACGACGCCTTCCAGACCGTCGTGGCGCTGATCCAAGTGATGATCCCATCGCCGCTGGTAGGTGCGGCCAAGGTCGGCGCGAAGATCGTCATGCCGGAAGCGCAAGCGCTGGCGATCCTCGGCTGATGCTCCTACCCTCAACCCTCGCCACCATGCGGCTCGGCTCCCGATGGGACCGGGCCGCTGCATCGCCCATCGTTGCCGGCGCGGCGCAACCGAAACTACCCGGCGCGTATGGCCGGGTCTCGGCATGCCCGCGCGTGAGCGGCAATAACCAAACCCTCGGGGACTGCGTCGAAACCGCCGCCGCCAATGCCGCGCAGACCGCGATGGCGCGCAAGTCGGTCTATGGCGCGATCAGCAACGCCTATGTGGTGGGGCTGTATTCCGCCATCGCCGGGTATCGACCGGGTGATCCTGCCAGCGATCAGGGCACCGATCCGAACGCCTTGCTGGCTTACTGGCAGACCATGCCGATCGCGGGCTATCGGCTGGCCGGCGCGGCACGTCTCGACCCGCAGGCCGAACCGGAATTGCGCACGGCCATCATCCGAAGCGGCGGTGTAATGTTGATCGTCGCGCTGTCGGTTGAGCAGCAAAATCAACGGGTTTGGATGCCGGTAGGGACGCCTGGATCATGGGGTGAGCACGCCGTCTGGTGCGACAGCTTCGACGGCGGTTTATCCTTCGCAACGTCGTGGGGCGAGGATATGCCGATTGATCGATCGTATTTCGAGGCGCCTGGGTTTGTGCTTGGTGCGTACTCGTTTGACTTGGTGGCGGCATGAGCATCTGGACCGGCATGACGCCGCAAGAGATTGTCGCACGCACGATCTGGGGTGAATGCCGGAGCGGGGGCGAGGCTGGCATGTCTGCCGTCGCCAACGTCATCATGAACCGCGCGAACAACCCCCGGTGGTGGGGTGCCGATCCGGCGATGGTCTGCACCAAGCCCTATCAGTTTTCGGTTTGGAATTATGACCCGAATCCAGGATCAGATCACGAGGCTACCCTGACTGTCACGATGGCCGATCCGATCTTTGCCGAGGCTATACAGATCGCCATGCGGGCGCTGGCCGGCCTGCTGCCAGACGCCACCGAGAACGCGGATTCCTATTACGCGGTCGGCACGCCGACGCCGCACTGGGCGCGGGTCGGGACGTACACAGTCACGATCGGCGGCCAAGCTTTTTATCGCACTGAGCTTCCGCCGCCAACCAAATCTTAGAGCTTGTTGCGCTAGAGAAAAGCCCCCGTTAAGGGGGCTTTTTTAATTTTGAGAACAGGATGGCTCGACCACGCTTAGTGTTTTCGCTATGGGTAACTGGCTCTAAATGCAAAGGGTTGACACAGTTACGCACTCGACAGAGGCGGTCCAGTAGAAGGCCGGTCGGAATCTGCCCCGCCACAGCTTCGTAGATCACTCGATGTGCTACTCGCTCAATTCCTCCCACTCGGATTCGACCGTAGCCATTTCGACTGGATCTGCCAAGCCAACACCAACAGGCTGTCCAACCTGGGACGCGTTGAATCAGTAGGATCCTACCCGATCTTTTGGACATGCCGCCCAGCTCGTCGCCACAAATCACCTGAAGCGTGCGGATAGTCGTCCTTAAAGACGATGGTACGGCACGGCGTGTTCAGAAGCAGCTTGATGCAGGTCAGGCATGGAAAGGTCGTCACGCAGCACATGTCGATCTCGTCCACGTTTTTGCACTGAAGCAAGGCATTCTGCTCGGCGTGAATCGCCTGGCACCCATCCAGGTTCGTCCCAGACGCGGCGTGGGCACCGGGGCATCCAACCTGGTCGTCTGTGCAGTGGGTAAACCTGCGCGGTACCCCGTTGTATCCAGTGGCCAGCACGCGGCCCTGGCGATCCAGCAGGACGCAGCCGACCTGGCGGCGAAAGCAGG
Source organism: Gallionella sp. (assembly GCA_028688275.1). GTDB lineage: Bacteria > Pseudomonadota > Gammaproteobacteria > Burkholderiales > Gallionellaceae > Gallionella. Next base: position 40,020 of record JAQTYN010000017.1, read on the forward strand.
TAGCTCTCGTGGCCGTTAGCTTGGCCAACTCGAGCCCCCATTCAGCGAGCGACGGTCTGGGTGCCATTACAATACCCACCACCGCGAGGTTCGATATTTTAAGGCCTGCTTAAGCCGCTCGGTCATGGGGGTGCCAAGCTCCCAAAACTCAGCCGGTGCCGGCTTAACCAACGGTAGCTCAACAGTTGGATCGAGCGCAGCGTCCATCTTGATCCCGCAGTCCCGAAGGTAGATATGGCTACTGCCAGCTGTGATCGCCACCATACCCGGCTCCACCGGCAGTCGATTTAAGTTCATCTCCCAAGCCATGACGTTAATCCGCCGGATAATCTCGAGTCCGATCATGCTGAACGAAAAGAGGTCATAAGGAATCCCGAGCCAGATATCGGATGACCGCATAGTCACCAACAGATGAAGCTGATTATCCCTGATCAGTGCCTGCATGCTGACTGTGCACGGAATGTCCTTGCTTGGCTCCGGCGTTCGGTTCCAGGTGGTCAACACCGCCTGCCGACTGGCGGGGTCATGGACCAGGGTTCGGATCACATATGGCAGCTGGCTAACTACCCTGGGTCCGTACGCACCGGCCAGCGTAAGCCCATCGTCGCTATAGTCAGCCATCCGGCTGTTATACTCAGCGATATCAGCCAAGGCGTCACTGCCGCTGAGGATCCACAGCGCCTCGGCCAGCATGAACTTGTAGTTCAGCTTACGCGCCGGCACATGCACGACCGCGCTAGCCATCGGGCATGTAAGGGTCTGGAGAAGGTGCTCCTTAGTCGGTTGATCGCGAGGGGTCTGAAGGCTGCCTGAGGCGAGGGTTTGGCGCAGCAAGTTTTGCCAGGCCACGGAAGCATGGTTGTTAGCGGTCATAGAAAGTCCCTCTCTAAAATCTAAACACTGGAAGTTGAACGAGCGGATACGGCTCAAACGGATGGAAGCGTTTCCAAGCCTGCGGGTGGTGGACCTGATCGTAGCTGCCAGGTGGCAAATGCTGAGCGTCGTAGGACTCGGCTACCCGAAGAGCGGCCTCAGCCCCTAACGCCACGATCTTGGGGTAGAACCATCGGATCAAGTCGTTAAACCCGGTGCCTTCATGAGGGTCATTTGCGTTGGTCCACACTAGATTGTGCTCGTAGATGCCGGCCTCTTCCAGCTGCGCTGCCAACCATCGACTGCACCCGGCCTGGCTAAAGGAGCCAAACGGCCACTGCACAGATTTAGCATCCTCGGTCTTGGGGGCCGAGGACCGATCACCAACCAGAAGCACGTTACCCGATTCGTAGAACCCAAAGGCGTTAAGGCCGCGCGGGACCCTTGGGACGTTGTGGGCTGTAATCAGCTCTTGGACCCTCTTCGCCATCTCGACTGGCGTCCCCTCGCGGTTGATGGCCAGACTTCGCAGCAGCGTCAGCCCCGGCTTCTGGTACTCCGCCATGATCCGCTGTAGCTGCGCGGTGCTGGTGGCCAGCTCAGGCTTAGAGCCAAACGTCCGCACCAGCTCCAAGCCGTCCAGCTGCGGCCAGACCACGACCGCCCCGACGGTGGCGGCTAGCCGATCGAGCTGGCGGCTGCGCAGGACGCCGATGCGGTCATCCCCGTCTCTGAGCGCGTTGGCGTAAGGCCGCTCGCTGATCCAGGACCTGTCCATCACCACTGAATGGGTCTCGTGGATAACCGGGGCTATGGCTTCAGCGTAATAGTGCGCGATGGCCCGTTCACCCTTAAACGGGCCGAAGTGCACGTAGTGCGCTTTGGTCAGTTCCGCGTAGGCTTTAGCAAGGGTAGTCTTGCCGACCCCGTCCGGCCCTTCGAAGATCGTTAGTTGAGGCCGGGTCATAGCTTAAAGTCCCCTTGCGTCGGGGCCGGCTTGACCCAACCGGCGTTGAGGAGGATCTTCTCGAGCTGCGGCGGCACCCATCCCTCGGGTTTGGTGACGTCAATGGCGATCCCGCGATGGGTCGTGCCGATTACTTTGACCATATTGGCGCGATGAACCTCAGTAAAGCCGTCGAAGAAGATGCCGCCGAGACCCATCTCGATCGCCGTGCCGAGCAGCACGTACTCAAGATCGATCAGAGCATCGAATGCAAGCTCCATATCTTTGAGCTCGCAGGCTTCGCCGAACTCGGTAAGCTCCTCCTGCATGAAGTTGATCCGTTCCTGCAACCGCGAAGCCTCCGGCCAGCCCGGGGTCTGCTTGACCGGCTGCTGAAACTTGACGTAGAACGATTTAACCATTTGAAGTACAGACATAAACTTATGCTCCTTGAAGATCTGTGAAGTCGCCCCATTCCCGGGCCAGGTCGATCGTGGCCGAGCCGACAGATGGCAGCGGGGGGTTGCCCGCTACATTCCAGACGACCGCGTTGTTGAGGGCGTGACGCTTAACAAAAGCCCACGCCTTAGCGTCGTAGGTCGAAGCCGATGGATACGGCGGTAATTCCGCATCCGACACCGGTTTGAGAAACGGCAGCGGATGGGAGTAAACTGTGGCCTTTCCCTTCTCACCGTCGTGTAGGTTCCGAGCCACCGCCACCACATTATGCGGAAGTAGAGGCCACGCGATCTGAAGACCCCGGGTCAGCACGCCGGTGGAGGCCACGCACCAGATTTCACTAGGCTTTCGAGGAAACTTGATGCTTCGAGCCACCTTCCCGATCCCAGCAACGGCTTCCGGCACGTTAAGGCCCAGCGGGATGAAAGTGAAACCACGCTCATCGGCAAACTTTTTAGCATAGCCGTTGAGCACAGGCATCGCTGCCACCCGCACGGCCCTGAGCTCAGCTCCTCGGTCAGCGCAGAGCCGCTGGTAGCCGGACGGGACCGCGGCAGCGGGGCAGAACAGGATCAGCCGTTGGCCTCGGACCTTGGCCAAGGCAGCCAGGCTCAGGCCAGCCCATCCAGCCCTAGGCTGGACGTACACGAGGGTATGGGCCTGACTGAACCTAGGGCTGGCCAGAACCGCGTCTCCAGCGCGAACCTTGGTGCCCTGGACGAAGTCGTCCCGAACCACCTGGATGGTCCGGCCATCTTCGAGCTTGTGCATCGTCACCTGCGGCGGCGGGAACGGATCCTGCCAGTGGTGGACCAGCTCCAGGACCTTGGCTGGGGTGCCGAACTGCTCAAGCTCCAAGTGGGCGTTGGAGGTGGTGTGGGTGTCATGGGCCATTGGTAAACCTCAAGGATGCGCTGTTGTAAAGCTTGTGCTTATGAATATGGTCAAACCCCTTCTTGGGCACGTAGTTGGTAAGCCACCTGACACTATCGCACTCGACATCTTCGACGTCCATGGGCCACGTTTCAGTGGCATCGGCAAAAAGCCGGGTTGCGGCATCAAACCCGGTTTGGCCTTTGACCCCCTCAAACAACACTCGAATGCAGCGCTGAGCGTTGGACCCGTGAAACACATCACTATTGGGGTCTACCCAGTGAGGGCAATACTCAGCGATGTCCATGACCCAGGCCGTCAGCACGAAGACGAACCGACGTTGACCAAGCTCAGTGTGGATCTTAAGCACCTCATGGACGACCTGCTGGATTGGCAGCGGCTTCCCAGCTTTTTTCAAGAACGATACCGTCTGCTTGACCAGCTTGGGAGCCACCGTAGCTAGATACTCACACCCAGAATTTTTGAAGCGTGGATCCGTCTGCTTTTGAAACGGCGGGATCTGGTTTCCGATGCTGGTAAAGCACGGCGTCTTAGGCGACACCATCCGCCAAAACTCAGCCATTTTGGGGACAGTTTTAAGGAGTGACATATCGGTGATCAAGCTATTACGCCACCCGTGGTCGGCCTCAAAGCTAGCGCCGGATCCGGTGATGCGGTGGCAGAGGCAGACATATAACCACTCCTCCTTCGTACCGGTCCACGGCATCGCAGTTGACACCAACCCGCGATCAAGGTTGCGCTGATACTTCGGGGCATCATTACCATAGAACAGTTGCTCAAGCACGTTGCTGAACCCAGCATACCGACGGCGGACCGTATCATAGATCGGAATGTTGTCCTGAAGCTGATCGCCGCACGGGCCTTCGTAGCCGGGCGTGCCAATGTTTCGGTAGTTAAGGTGGTGGGCCCGCTTGAAGTAGCCCCATGCCTCGGGCAGCCAGACGGTTGGCTTGAGCCCACGAGCATCGGCCTCGTTGACCAGATCGGCGGCAGCCTCGAGCTTGGCATGCCAGGTCACCAACTCAGCACGGGATTTGGCCAACGGTTTGGCGTCCACAGCCAGCCGCGCCATGATCGGGGTCATAGCCGACCCCACTCACTCCGATAATACGACGGTCGAATATGCACGGACTGCGGCTTCTCCATAACCTCAAACCGCAGCTCGCCCCGGTCGTTGATGAACTGGTCAGGATGGGCCACGAACGACCAGCCGTTCTTCTCGCACACGGCCAGCAGATGCCCAGCTAGTATCTGCTTGACCGCCTGGCGGTCACACCACGTCCCGTAGAACGGGGTGCCTTGGTAGTAACCGGTCTTGGGAAGCTTGCGTGACTCGTGTTCGATCGGCAGCGGGGACACCACCTCGAGAAACTTAGGCTTCCAGAGGGCCGCGAGATCCTTAAGCTGGTTTTCGTACTCAGCAACCAGCTCATAGTTTTGCTCACCGGAGTATCGGCACAGGTGATGGCGGACGTCGATGTTGCCGAAGTAGACCGTCAACGTCCGGATCTTGGTCTTCGGCTTCAAGCGCTCGAGCATCAGGTTTTTGAGACCTCGCTTTAGCGCGCCGTGGAGGGTCAGCTTGTCATGGCGGAGGATGGCCGTCTCCGGCCGATTCATCGCCAAGGCGTGGCTATCCCCGATCACGATGTCTTTGAAGTCCGGCGGACGGATCCAGACCGGAGCGCCGAGCAGGCTTCGCAAGCCAGCTAAATGCTTGGTCTGCAGCCCACCTCCATCCGCGCGATCGGTCAGCAGCGCGGCGTAATCTGGCATGCGAATGTCTAAGCTAATCACGATTGGGTTGCTGACCATAAAGGTGGACAGCGCATGCAGTCGAGTGAGCAAGGCAGGGCTGATGCCGGACTGAAGATTGAGGCTTCCGTTGAACTCCATGCCGTGGTAGATGTAAAGCTCATCTTTCCCGGTTACGCTGGGCGCGTCGTGCCCGGTCAAGATCTGACAGTCCCCGAGCTGCAAAGCCCAGTATTGAACCCATCCCGACCGATGGCTGACGTCCAACTTGGTCGAGATGGGATAGATTGGCGAGTAGATATATCGCATAGGCTGCTTCCTTAAAGGTCACCACCAGCATTAGACTGATGGTGAGTGCCTGAACCGACGAGTTACTTCTTCGCTTTGGCGGCTGACGCCTTCGGCGCAGCTGCTTCGGCCTTGGCCGCGGCGGGTACAGCCTTCTCCGGAACTGGCGGCGGCACGGTCGCGCCGGCGTTGGTCAGCTGGCGCCGATAGAACGCAACGTAGGTCTTCTTCGTGGCGGGGTCGAAATTGAACTCCTTGGCCGTGATCGCCAGGATCTCCGAATCCGGCATCTTGCCGTCCATGATCAGCTGCTTCATGCGGCCGGCGACAGTGGAGGTGAACTTGGTCCCCGGCGCTGCCGGGGTCCGCGGTTCCTTCGGGGCCGGGGCCGGGGCCGGGGCGGGCTTCGGCGCAGCGGCGGGTTTGGCAGTCGCTTTCGGCGCAGCGGCAGTCGTGGTCTTCTCGGCTTCTTCGGCTTTCGCCATGGCTAGTTGCTCCTGTGAAAGTGGAATGAACTGTTGGAAGGCTGCTAACGTTCGGTCTGAAGCACCATACTCCAAGGCCCACGACAGCAGAAGTTTAGCGTTAGGCACCACAAGTTCCTTCGGTGCCCACTTATACGCCCGCGCAAAAGCTTCATGCGACGCGCGTTCAAGCTCGGTGGTCAGAAAGGCCACGTCATCTTCGACGGGCCCGAGGTAGATCGCTGGGAGCTCACCGACTTGACTGAGCCACACGCTGCCGATCTGCCACTTGACACTCATATCATCGCCTCCAAGGCTGGCTTAAGATCTGGGTTGATCCCATACTTTTCACCGTACACCAACAATCGCTTGACTGCCAGGTCCAGCTCCGTGTCGCAGGCCTCATACCACCGCTGAAAGCTGGTGATGGAGCTTTCAACCACAGCAACCGGCCCGTGCCTAGCCGGCTCTGCCCGATACCCGACCACGTAGGTCACGGTTAGCTCCCGGGTTCGGATGACGATTGGGCCAGGTTGAAGCCGAAGGCGGCCGGCTCGGCCCTTATAGCAGGAGGTCATGCTTCAGCCTTTCGACGGTACCAAGCCACAATGGATCGACGACCTTCCTCCAACCCCTTCTCAGCGTGAGCCCGGATGAAGATCTCGTCGTCCGTAAACCCTTCGCTGAGTAACCGCCGAATAAAAGCCGCCATGGACTCCTTAGCCCCAGCCGGAGCTGAGGTCTGCGGGGCAGCCTTCTTAACAGCTGCCACCTTTCGCTGCTTACCCGCCAGAAGTTCCGCCATCCCTTCAGCTTCAACTTTAGACTTAAACCACTTCATCTCGCCGTTCTTTTCACGGACGAAGTCTTCGATCGGTTGGACGTTGTGGTCGACCAGCAGGTAAGATCCTCGGATGGCGGCCGACTCGACCACTTGAAACCGATTATGGAGCATCTTGCTCATATACTGGCCGAACGAAGGTTTTTGGAGCGTGGGCATAAAGAAACTCTACAGCGAAGCTTAGCGTTTGTAAACAGCAGATTTACGAGACCCGCGCATTTTTTTCAATGCGTCGAAAAGCTTAGTCTGACCGGTCCGCTTATTTTGAAGGGTGGTCCAGATCAGCTCGTCCACCGTGTCTCGAGCCGCCAGATGGTGGATGAAGACCTTGCCGTTCTTGTTGCCCTGCCGGTAGACCCGGCGGTTGAACTGATCGTAAAGCTCATAGTCCCAAGGCAGCGTGAACCAGCAGACATGGCATCCCGAGCCTTGGAGGTTTAGTCCGTGCCCGACGCTCTGCGGATTCCCGAGGAGCACCGGGATCAAGCCTTTGTTCCAATCGCGCTCAATGGCTTTAGCCTGCTTCTCGTTGACGCCGGACCCGATGTAGGGAATTTCCTTGCCTAAAGCGGCCTGAATCCGGGCCAGATCATGGCGGAACTCGTACCCAACAAGTAGCGGTTTCCCTTGCAGCTCCTCAATCAGCTCCTTAAGAAGCTCGACCTTAAGGTCATGAAGCTCAATGACGTCTCGTTGAGGTTTGACCTTGGTCAAGATCCTAAGCTGCTCGTCAGCATAGACCGCGCCGCCGGCCACTTGTCGACATTTCATCATAGCCACGGCTGCATTGGAGGCCGAGACCACCTTGGCATCATGTTCAAAGATGCACTCATCCTCAAGTTGGTCGTAGATCTTTCGGACCAATTTAGGTAGCTCAAAGAACCTGGGCGGTTGAAGCATCAAGTCCGGCATGTCCACAAAATCGTTAGCATCCTGGCGGAGGACGATCGGTTGCAGGCGCTCATAGATCCGGGCCTCGGCTCCCTTTTTGAGATCAAAACCAAACCCATCATAGGACGGGATAAAGTACTCCTGCCGAAAGTGGGTAATATACGGCCCGAACGTCCTCCCCTGGTCCAGCATGTAGATCTGACCAAACAAACCTTCCAGGCCGTTGGCCGCCGGGGAGCCGGTTAACCCCCACCGCCGCTGGAATTGGCTGAGAATCGGCTTGATCATCTTGAAGCGTGATGTGTTGGAGTACTTAAACTTACTAAGCTCGTCCACCACCAGCGTATCCGCTCCGATCGCTGCTAGACGACGCCCGCCGGCCTTGTAGCGCTTGCCGGTCTTCTCAGCCTCCAGCAGCCACTGGAGCCCCTCCGGATTGATCACGAAGATATCTGCGTCCTCATAGATCAGATCTTCCTTCTTGGGCCCGTGAAGCACCACCATCTTTAGCTCATTAAAATCGGCCCACTTCTGGACCTCCGCTGGCCAGACAAGGTAGCAGGGTCGTAGCGGGGCAATGATCAGCATCCGATGGGCGACACCGCGCTTTTTGAGAAACTTAAATGCCCCGAGCGTGATCGAGGTCTTGCCGACGCCAGGGTCCGCGAACAGGCCGGCCGCCGCGTGCTCGATCAGAAACTTAACACCGGCCTTTTGACCTTTGTGCGGATGCCAGGGCTGCGGCACGACGTCCCAGCTCAGCTCGGAAGTCAGCGACGGTGTCGATGACGGAGACGTCGTAGCCGAGAGTTTGGAGGTCTTGATGTCTTTTGATCTGGAGGGCACGGGGATCTTCTCCTAAACGCTTAAACTCAACGACCCACGGCTTCCCGCCGGGCAGCCAAAACAACACGTCCGGCCACCCGGCATCATACCTAAGCTGCAGCTTGCACGAGAGAACGCCGAGCTGGGCTTTTGCCCAGGCCCGGCACGCCTTCTCAATGGAAGCTTCCAGTCTGGGCACGTTAGTACTGGCATGGGCCGCCGTTGTCTTTGCGGAAGTGGCACCATCCGCACCACTGGTTCGGCTTCGGTGCAAAGACGCGGTCGTTGAACAGCGGCTTGACCTCCTTCTCCCAGAGCTTCTTCAGCTTAGCCACATCCTTGGGGACAAAGGTCAGCGGCTCTTCACTGCCGCCCTGGTAGATGGTTGGGTTGTCCAGATACACGAGACGCGGCTGGACCTTCAAGGTAGGGCCAAGATGCTCGTATTTAAGCAACGCCGCTAGGCCATAAAGGCCAAGCTGCTTGACGTAGTCCTGCAGGTTGTCCGGTCGAAACTTACCGGTCTTCCAGTCCGTGATAACCACGGTGTTGGTCGGCTCGTCCACGTGGGCCACGTCGAGCTTGACGCGGAGCCAGCAGCCCGTCCAGTTGTCCCACCGGGTAAGCTGCCAATCGGAGGTAAACCCCCACATCTGCTCGACCTCAACAAGGTGCGGCGCTTTCTTGATCCGGGCGCGGAGGTCCTTGAAGACTCCCTCCTGCAATTTCAACTCCTTGGGGAGCGTCTTCTTTTCGCCTTTGAGGTACGCCTCCGCCAGACCGTGGATGACGTTTCCACGCTCCATGGCCGGCCCTTTAGGTTCCTCCATCTTGTCGATGGCGGTGAGCTTAAACTTGAGAGGGCACGATTGGTAGGTCCCAAGCCGGGAGTAGCTCCAAGCTTTCACGAGGGGACATTGAGGGAACCCGATGGCCATATGTTTATGCTCCTACTAAATTGCCGGCTTTGTCGTAGTTGATCATGGACCCCCAGTTAGCTTCAGACCATGAGCCCTCTGAGAGCATCGGAAGGTCGAGTTGGGGGGTCTCCATGGCTAGACGGAGGCAGTCCATGGCCTCCTTGTATTCCTTACGGGGGCACGAAACTACAAGCTCGTCGTGGACCTGAAGGATTAGTTTCCAGTGCGGTTTTTTGGTCCGGTAAAATCGCGTTAGGGCGTATTTAGTAATTTCAGCTGAGCTTGACTGGATAGCGTAATTCACCATTTTATAGTCATAATTCATCACTTTTTGATTAACAATTTTAGGCGGTTCACAAAAAACTTCTCGTTGATACCATGTTCTAAAGGGTTGTTTCAGCCGCGCGCGACGACGCATATCATCATACATATCCTTAAGACCCGGAAAGACTTTAAGGTAGGCGTTCAGCAGAGCCTTGGCCTGGTCAACCGTTGAGTTAAGTTGCATAGCAATCTTACCCAAGCCCGCGCCGTAAAGCACGGAAAATCCTAGATTTTTAATAGGTTTTCGGGTGTAGTTAGTGCCCATCATCTGGTTAACCATTTGACGAGCCCACTCATGCACATCCAACCAATTATCCTTTAGATAAGCTTCAAGTAAAGGACCTTCAATAAAATGGGCTAAAACTCGTAATTCTTGACTATGAAAGTCTCGGCCGATCAGCACCTCGTCCGAAGTGAAGGGTGTTACGTAGCTTCGAACCAAAGGCAGCGGCAACAGCGGGAACGGTGGCTTTGGCAACTTCTTGCCATTACCAAATAGATCCACAAATTCCTTCGGGATATTTTGACAATTTCCAGTCACTAAAATTCGACCATTTCGCCTTACCATAAAGTATGAGGACGGAACTCGCAAGCACCAGACGGTTCCATCATACTGGACATATTTTGGTGGCCGCGTATTGTCGTAGGTGATATATCCACGCGGTTTACATGTAGCTGCGCACAAAGTAGCATCTAAATTGTGGGCATTATACCCTTTAGCGTTGCTAATTTCCTCATAGTTAAGGGAAAACCCACCGGTAAGGTGAACTAAAGTCTGAAACCACTCGGTCTCCACCTGGTCTGCCGAGGACCACTTATAGCTTCGCTTTGACTCGCAACCATCCCAGTAGCGCTCTTCTTCCACCATAACCTGACGCTCTGTTAGGCTTAAATCTAACACCCAATCCCGGTATTTTTTTGTTTGGTACTTTTTAAGAAGTCTAAACGTTTTAGGCAATTTTTTTAGGCCACTTATGTTGTAGCGAATGCGGCCGGCTGTAGAGTCTACAATTTTGAACGAAAGGCCTAACAGATTAAGTAGATTTTCAAGACGCTTACGTTTACGCATTTTCTTTAGGTGGAAGCTAAACGAGGCGTGTTCATTATGCATCATATAGGAACCATCGGCTCGTAAAGCGACAAAAAATTTCGCTTCATCTACAGAATCAAAGACGCCAGGACCATCCCACCGACCACTAACTGGGATCTGAAATCCAACATTACCCTTTACTAATTCACTAGCAAGATAATCTCTCCACCCGCTATGACCCGGCCGAATCCCTGGAATACGGTGGTCCGGAGTATACTGGAGCCTATGGTGGGTGCTAGCGAATTTAACCATAGGTCCATTGTAAGGTCTGGAAATTATAGTCGGCGTAACAAACTCGATCTCACCGGTTTTACTCCATTGTGCAACTTTAATGTCAGTTGGTAGCTTACTAATTTGGATCCAGCCAGATTTCGTCAAGACTTCAGTGTCTGGAGTTAAGCAGTTAGGAGTACTAGACAGACGCCCAGTAATAGTTCCGCCCCCACGCTCACGCTTGGTCTGATTCCAGGTTGTAAAAATCTTGCCGTCATTACGTTCGGCTGTGCGGAGCCAAGGCTCCATAAAGGTCCCGACGCAGGTCGTGAGCTGACCCCGATACTTCAGTACCGCCGCCAGCTGGCTATCCGTACAGCCGGCCTCGATCGCCGCGTAGCTGGTCTTGACCCGACCTTCCTTCGGCGTCGTCCCCATTTTGGAGATGTCTACAAGCTTGGCTTGGATCAACGCTTCGACCAGCTCTGGCCCTGAATCCAAGTTCAAGGTCGGGGCCTTTAAGCGCTTCCGGACCCACCCGTTTAGCTTGTCAATTAGCTCATTGTAAGCTTGAACATCTCGGCGAAGCCGAGTCAGATCTACTTTAACGCCCTCGCGTTCCATGTCCAACAGGCAAACCAATACCTCCCGCTCAAGGTCATAGGCTGGCCCCATCCCGCGGTCAACGATACTTTTGTGGTAAAGCTCAAAAAGCATCAGCGTGCGATCGACGTCACCGTTCGCATAGGGGCCCACGACCTCTGGGGGCGCATACGCGATAAAGGCACCGGGTGGGTTCTTGCCCTTTTCGGAGGTGCTGATCTTGACCCCTGACACGGGCTGGTGCCGAAGCAGCCACTCCGACACCGCATCCCGCTCAATCGGGGCTAGCCCATGCTTAGCCGCATTAGGCTTTAGACCTAACGAGTCTCGGTGAGGGTTATCCAAAAAGAGAAGCAGAAGGGTGTCATGAATCTTCTGCCACGGCAGCATGGGCATGTCCATGTGGGCAACGGCCACATCCACGTCGAACTTAGCGTTATGAAAAACGACCCCGTCTTTGCAGGCCCAGGCCTTCTTCAGGACAGCGTGTGCTTCGCCCCATGAGGAGTTGTTTCCAGTTCGGTGCCCCCAGGCATAAAACTTAGTTTCCTCACCTGGCAGCTTGATCGACACGCTGACCGGAATGGGCGGGTAGAACGGCTTCGGTTGGATCCGATGCGTTTCAAAGTCAACGACGGCTGGAGTCATGAGGCCAACTTGATAATCAGTGAATCACGCTCCCGATCAGCGCGAAGGCGGTTGAGGCGAGAGTGGATCCGAAGCACAAACATCTTGCGTTTCTTGCCAGCCATTTCCGCCTCCATCAGCGTCGTGAGCTCATCTTCGGTAAGCTTGAAGATATGGGTATTCAAGTTGTCCCACGTCGACAGAAGGAGGCGGATATCCATGGCTTAGTACTTTCCTTTCTTCACCGGCGGCCGGTTGGACGCCGGTGGCTTTCCGCGGCCGGCTTTGGCCGGGGGCGGCGCTGCTTCACGGGACTCGAGCGAGTACGGCGCCTCGATCAACTTCGAGGCTTCGGCCCGCCGCTGCATGATAACCGGCATCAGCTCATCGCTGGCCGGCTGCAGCGGCGAGAAGACCACCCGGAACTGCGTCTTGGCGTCCGGAATCACCGAGATCTTGGTGAGGATCCCGAACGGCGGGCGGCGAAGAGCCCCGGCGACCGACTTGACGAAGGTCGCATAACCCTTGACGCTGGTCACCGGCAGCTTGAGGAACCCCATGGCCGCCGTGGCCAGATCGTCCGAGGTGGCCAACTGGTCCAGATGGCCGGTGGCCGAGAGGGTCCCAGCGGGCACCAGGGCAAGACGGCGGGTATTCCGGCACGCCTTCCCCTTGCCGGTCTCGGCGCTGGCCCACTCGTTCATCGGGCAGCCCTGACAGGTCTCGTGCTGGGCCGTTTCGTTGGCCACGACGAGCTCGTGCGGTTTGAGGTCCTTCTCGTCCCGGCCGAAGGCGAAGCAGATCGGTGCCTGCGGAACATCCGGATCATAGCGACCGTCGTACATCACGTTCTCGAGCACCGAGTCGACGATGATCACGGCCATATGGTTGCCCGGGATCGGCATATCGTTGAACGACAGCTGACCCCCTTTCGTGGAGAAGAACTGACCGCCGCCGGCGGACGCCTCCATCCCAGCTGCGACTTCAGCTTGCTTGGCAAGCTCCTCATCCCAATTGACCAACGCGGTCCCTGGCGTGTCGGTTGATGTTGCTTTACGAGCCATTTGGTACTCCATACATGTTAACAGGATATCACGAAGATCCGGGTCCGTAAACCCTAGATTTTATTCATCGACAGCTTAACGACGTTAAACTGCTCAACGCCGGGGACGGTTTTGCCATTGTCCCACCGCTCGGCCACAGCCTTGTCGCTGACGCGACGCTGCAGCAGATCGAACGATTTGGTCTTGCGCACGTACTCAAAGAACGCATCCCAGTCTTTGACGCTGGGCACGATCTTCTTGACCACCGTGCAGCGGGCTAGCTTGCCCGCCACCCCGGTCGCATCCGATTTGGGAATGGTCAGAATCAGATGCTCAGTCAACGCCGCTTCCTCCGCCTTCATGGCCTCGGACTGCTTGTCCACAAGCCGACGCTCGGCCTGCAGCTTATAGAGCCGGTCCACACATGCCCCGGTGGTCTTGGGGAACTTGTAGACCGGCGGGTTGGGGGAGACAGCCATGAGATGCTCCGTTAGGTGTTGGCGTTTAGCCAGGCGAGAAGGCCGGCCTTGTCCGTGGGGATCTCGGCGTCCTCGACCAGAATGTCGGCGTTCTTGATACCGGCTTCCTTGAGCGCTGCCTTGGCTTTGGAGACCTCGGTCATCGAGCCGCAGTAGGTGTACTTGCCGGGCGAGCTGGGATTGCTGACGCGGTACGCTCTCATGTGTGCTCCTTGACGGCTGCCAGGACCTGGTCACGTATCTCCTTGACCAGCTTTACGACTGCCTTCTCGGCGCCGTTGTCCTTGAGGGAGGCAAGGACCCCATTAAGGTCCTCAGTCAGCCGAGCCTTGAGGCTGCGATGTTTGTCCTTGGCCGCCTGCTCGGCGGTTTTGGTGGCGGTCGCTGCGCTTTTATCCACGAGCGCTTGAACCTTGGGGTCATCAATCAATGCCACGATCTGGGCCTTTCAGTTAGAGGGGTTAAAAGAAGACGTTACAGCAAGATAAACGGATTGTAAACAACTATTTTAGTAAGGATGGGTGAATATAGTACTCCTCAGGCGGGGGTGAAGGCGGAATCCGACCGGACCTTGGCGTTGAAGCCTTCGGTGAGGCCGGGATGGGGGTTGGCCGGCGGAGGACAGTTTTACCGTCGCAATGGCAGCATCGCCAGGCCGACCGCTTGGTAGGTCCTGAGAAAATCATCGCCAGCAGCACGATGATCAGACCCAGACCTAAGGTCAAGACAATGAAGATAAGGCTGATCCCGACTGGACGCTGGACCGTAGCGTAAGAGCTGACGGTCTGATCGCAGTGCGGGCAGAACCGGTCGTGACATTGGAGGATGGTGGTCATGATGCTTTCCTCCAGCACTCAGGCCCAATCCCCCGGGCCACGGATTCAGGGGTTGTTAGCTTCCGGTTGCACCGGCCACACCGACCTTCGTGGTAGACCTCGAGATCGGGTGGTTGACACTGGCGCTCCACGACGCGGTCCCAGAAGTAGGCAAAGGCCCTAAAGCTAGGCGCTGAGGTCGAGGCACAGGATTTAGTGGTTGCCTTTAAGTGACTACCAGCCCAGATCACGCCTAGAAAGCTAAAGGACGTCTCGTTGTCAGGGCCCGTCAGCAGACTGACAAAGAACCCCGGTTTATCCGGGACCTTCCGGACCTTGTAGGTAAAGTGGGTTCCGGTTCGGCGGGACTTTAGGGTCACCGTTGCCTTTCCGGCCTTAACGTAGGTAGCTGCATCAGCTGCGGTTTGAAACATGGCTTGATCTCCATTGGGCATGGGCTAATTCTACAGCAGCTGAAGTTAATTGTAAACAGTTATTTACTAGGCCGAGTAGCCGATGATCCACCGATGGGCGGATCTAAAGGTTGGCTGCCGGTAGATCGCGGTTGATAGCCTTGAGTTAGTCTTGGGTAGTCAGTCGCCATCGATGGAGAGGGAATCGCGCCGATCGCGCGGAGGTGGTCGATTTGACGGGTGGCCGACGCAATTAGGTTGCGAGCCTCGTTTTGGTATTTACTGCACGCACGCCTGCACTCGCTGAGCAAAGCGGGATCATTTGCAGCATAAGCGATGCGAGCGGCTGACTCCAAAATCGGGTCTTCCAGCGGCTTCGTGTAATCAACCATCCCCCACCTCCACCGTGCCGGCGACTTCGGCGGGTTGCGGGATGGGGATGTCGGCGGTGACAATGGCGTGGGGCTTGTAATCTGACCCAACGTTTTCGAGAATACAAACCTCGTCCAAAACGCCCTGGCAAAGCCACACAGCAATCCGCACCCGAACCGTCTCCCCGGTCGGCGCGGCGGGTTTCGCATAAGCGCCCACCGCCTGGTTCTGGTCGATGAGTGCGTCGGTTGCCATGGAGCGAACCTGCTTTAGAGCCGCATCGCGTTCGGCGGCGATGGTGCGAAGCATGTCAGCAGCGCCGCTTCCGAGGCCGCATCTAGAGCACCCACATCCCGGCGTAAATGTCAGTTCCAGATGCTCAATCAACTCGCTCGGGTCGGTCATGACACTTGTTCCTTCGGTTTTTCAAACCATTCGCCCCCGCAAATTGTACAATCACAACTAAGTAGTTTAATTTCGGGAATATACCGTTTTTCGATGCTGAGCATACCTTTGTCTCCGCAAAATGGGCAGTCGCGACTCTCGCGAAAAGGGAAATTTGGGCGGACGGTCATGGCTGTTCTCCTAGGGCTTGAAGTGCGTCCATTAACTCCGCTGCTTTCCCGCAACGCCACTCTTCCGACATTTCCGCTGCTACCTGCGCGGCTCGCGTTGCGACTTCGCGCATCACCGCATTCTCCGCCGCCAGCCGGGCCAGGGCGGGCTTGATCGCGGTGAAGGCTGCGCGGGCGTTCTCTCCATGCACCCTAATTGCGTCAGAACACCTGCCTTGTCGGTTGTCGGATGCAAAGCGCGTCAAACATATTGCAGCGCATTGAGAAGTTCCATTCCGAAAGCACATAGCCCGCGCCATCGCCTCCACCATCTCATCCTCGCTGATCCGCGCGGAGGCGAGGATTTCGGCGGTTACGACGGTGCGAGCGGTGTCCATAAGGGACGCAAGATGTTTTATGCCTTGTTCGGCAACCCCATCTGCAAACCCTTGGCTGAAAGCGCTCCAAAGTGAGACGTCTACATGCTCACTATGCTTGGCCCATCTTTTTGTGTAGGCGTAGTCGTCGGTGGTTTTGTAAGCGGTCCATGCAACCATACCCGGCTCTTCGGGGTGGTACGCTTGTTGATCACTCATTTTCACTTCCTGTCTGTGACCTACGAGCGATAAGAGATATTATTACTCGTAGTGTAATTGTTTGGGGTCGTGTCGGGTCACTCTTCCCGCTGGGGCTTATTCCGCCCGGCTGCGGCTTGCCGAAGTTGCGTCTCACTGCCCTTTTCGACGTCGCCTAACCCGTCGCAATCCGGGCATTCCAGCGTATCGTCGAGCGGATGGCGGCCAAGCAAATATCCCGTTCCACGGCACAGACGGCAGGTGAGCATTTTGCGGGGCATTATTCGACTCCCATATCAATGTCAGGCTGGGGCGGCGGCTCGCAATAAAGTGCCACCGGCACCTGCCAGCCAACCACACGAAGCACGACTTGGCCGCCCGCATTCAGCCATTCCAACTCTTGCGGCGTCGGCTCCCAAGCGCTCTCGCAAAACTGAAGGCGCACGCTGCCGTTAAGGGCTTTGGGCGGAAAGACCCGAATGGGAAGCGCGCCGCAATCGCCATCTCGCTCAGGATTCCAATTCTTTGGCGCTCCCGGTGCGGCATTCCAGCCTCTGATTACTTTTTTCAGCATCTTACTCCCCTCCCAACCCGGTCTGAGGCGCGGGCAGCGTCAGCAGGCACGCGCTCGGGCGCAGGTCGTGCAGCGCGGCGACCCTCACGCATTGGCTGCGATGGAGGAAGCGCCAGGGCTGATGCTGGACGTGGCCGTGATACAGCACCGGCACCAGGAGGAGCCAAAAGGGGGACGGTCATCGCTCAACCTCCCGATGCTCGCCGCACCATCTACGATTGGTGGTGTAACTAGCTATTGGGAACCGCCTGCAATTGCCCGCAAGGGCATGCGGCGCAATGCCCATCTCTATTGCTGCGTCCGATTCCGTGCATTTGAAAAACCGGCACGTCGCGCATGTGGGTTGGTCGGTCATGGCTTCGCCTCCGGGTTGAGGGCGGCATGGGCTGCTCCGCACGAACATTCCCCGGTCGGGATTCTCTGTTGATGAAAATGATTTGCTGGACACATAGGCGCGTGGTGAAAGTTATCGAAAACAAACAAACCGCGCTCGATAGCTACTTTTTTCAATTCTTCTGGCTTGAAATCTTTGTCAAACACTGTCTGACCGCACAGTTTGTTAAGCGCCAGCGCGCTTACTAACTTTAGCGCATCCCGCTCCGCAATCGCCGCATCCCGCTCGGCCGTGATTTTGGACAAATCCTCGGCATGGAGCGCGGCTCGTTTCTCATCTACCTCGCTGCGATCAGACGCGGCAGCAGCAAGGCGTTCGCAAGCGGCGTAAGATTGCCAATAGTCATGCTCCCAGCGATCCCGCTCCGCCACGACTGCGGCTAGGCGCTCGTCGTCGGTCATGCTGCCATCTCCTCACAAATAATCGCCGCGATTTTTTCGTATGCGGCGGCATCGGCGGCGGCATTGGCGGCACGGGCGGCATCGGCGGCGGCATAGGCGGCGGCATTGGCGGCATCGGCGGCGGCATAGGCGGCATCGGCGGCATAGGCGGCATTGGCGGCGGCATCGGCGGCATCGGCGGCGGCATCGGCGGCGGCATCGGCGGCGGCATTGGCAGCACGGGCGGCATCGGCGGCGGCATAGGCGGCGGCGGCGTAAGCGGCGCCAAGTCCTTTTCCCGTTTCCAACGCAACACATACGTTTTCTACGGCATCCCGCACCCCCCACGCATCGACCGTGACTGCCGGCAACGCGACTTCTCGCAAAATACGGATTAAAGTGCGATTTACCGCTGGCCTGAGATCGACGTTTTTTGGAACCGCCGCATAAAACCGACGCGGCCAATCTTTTGCCAATGTACCATCCAACCCCTCGAAAACGCGGTCTTGAAGCCCGATAAGAGGAGCAGGGATGCCGGTAACATCGGCCAAAGCGGCGTGATCACCGTACTGGATTTTACTGCCAGTCACGCGGTTGATCGTGTGGATCGAACAACCGACTGCGCAGCCTCGAAAGTTTGGGGTATATTCTCCATAAGCGCCCCGCACTAGCTCATCGGCTTGTGCGTGCGCGATCATGTCAGCGACCAGGAGTTCCTTGGTTACGCGGGGGTCTGGGAATGTTAGCATTTTAGTTTCCTTATGATAATGAGGGAAGTAATGGCGTTGCAAAAGTTACATCGCAGGGCTTTCGGGGGTGAGATTGGTCATGGTGCGGCCCTCGCGGCTTCGGCTGCGCGGGCCCAAGATTCTTTGGTTTCGCAATCAACTTTATCGAAATCAACGTGGCGAAGGCGAAGACCCGAAAAAAACGCGCCATACGCCACCCCTCCCCGCTCCATCCGCAGATCGGGTAGTTTCGCGCCGAGGCGGAGGGCTTCGGTGGCGGCATCATGGCACACTTTGCACAACGTCAGATTAGGATATTGGTGGCACGCCCCGCTGCGAAGTTTGCAAAAATGAAGCGTCATCCGCCGCACATCGTCGTCGCTCGGGGCGCTCACGCCGCCACCTGCATTGCGGCAATGCACGCCTCAGCCAGTGCGCGGCACTCGCTACCTTCCTTCCAATGGGCGCGGGCTTCGGCAGGGCTGAAATTGCGGCAATCGGCAATCACGCGCGGGCCGCTGACAAGACGGACTGCAAAAAACTCGTAACCTCGCTTGTCTTGCCCGACCGGCGTAATGCCGGTGCCGCGCAGGTCGAGGCTGCCGCCGACGTGGAGGCCATCGGGGAGCGCGGTGATGCCGGTGCCGCGCAGGTCGAGCGAGCCGTTGACGTGGAGGCCATCGGGGAGCGCGGTGATGCCGGTCTCGCTTAGGTCAAGCGAA